>JBCBLB010000245.1:0-12563 GCA_038520555.1 Myxococcota bacterium
ATGTAATCAGTTCAGTTTTGAACGAATTGGTCGAACGCCGATAATTCATCATTCCTGAGATTTTTTTAGATGTAATTTAAGTACAATAAAAGGTTGAAGGCAATTAATTGGTGATCTTGTCGCAGCCTTGTGGGGGGTTTCAATTTTGTTTCAGAACGGGTTTGCACATAGTATTGATGCGTAAAGGGTGACATGGTTCATGGGTCTGTATGATTGTCTGCTTGATAATCATACACAAAGGCGAAGTTCTGATGTTCTTCTGATAAGGAAAGACATCAGACTCAGCATCAGGGAATTCTTCGGATCACTTCTCTATCACGGACGTTCTGTTCATTGCAGAGCGTTCATTCCACTGTCTCGAAACCCAACAAACAGGAAGGGTCATGACCGCTATTCCGACGACGATCAGTAGTGTTATCCCGCCGTTGTTCTGTCCATTCCAAGCGAGTGTGAATCCCTACCTGAGCAAGGCTCGGGAGTCGATGATGAACTGGGTTCTTTCCGAAGGCCTGGTGTCGTCTGGTTCAGTTCAACAGCGCCGGCTGGAGCGGATTGATCCAGCGTTGTTGGCGTCGTGTGTTTATCCGGAGATGAGCCTCCAGACCCTGGAATTCTCAGCACAGTGGATGGCCTGGCTATTCCTTCATGACGACCATATCCAGCGGGGCCTTGTGAACGGTCGCGGTGCGGAGATGATCGCGCTTGAGCATCGCCTGCTGGCGGTGTTGGCGGACGGCACCATGGATCCGAACGCGCCGGCGTTGGTGACTTCTCTCGTCAGTTACCTTGACGCTGTGCGTCGTGCAGGGGGTGAGCGCTGGTATCCCTTCTTCGCGCAGGATGTCTCCCAGTACATTCAATCCAACATCTGGGAGCTTCAGCAGCTGATGTCCGGGCAGACTCCGGATGTAGAGACCTACCGGAAGATGCGTCGGCTGGGTGGTGCCACCTATACCTGCTTCGACTTTATCTTCATGGACAACATGGAAGGGTACGACGCGTCTGTTCACTATCATGCCTACGCACGGACGTTGTCAGAGATGGCGACCGATCATGTCTCATGGGTGAATGATCTGCTTGGATATTACAAGGAGATCGAAGAGGGCAGCACCGCGAACATGGTCCTTGTGCTGATGGCGCATGAGGGGCGTACCCTTCAGGAGGCGTTGTATACCACCGCGACGCTGTGCAACCAGATCATGGAGGCGTTCCTTGAATTGGAGCAGAAGCTGTACGCGCTCCCCGGGATGAAGCACGGTGCGCTTCAGCGCCAGATCGAGGGGTTCCGGGTGTGGATGCGGGGTCACATCGCCTGGATGAACCGCACTGGTCGGTTCCAGGTGCGCTCGGCCCCCACCAGCGACGGATACCTCGCGATCGATATCCCGATCATCGCGCCGCCGGACCTTCCTGTGCGGATGTCGGTGCACTGATCGGGGTCAGGGCTATGCGCTCTGTGCGAGGTATGGGAGGTCGATGAGGATCTGATTCAGGTCTTCCACACGCAACGGCTTGGCGAGGTGATGGTTCATCCCTGCTTGTAAGCATCGCCGCCGGTCCTGCTCCAGCGCGTTGGCGGTCAGCGCGATGATGGGGAGCGTGCATCCCTTCGCGCGGAGCCTGCGGGTGGCTTCGAGGCCGTCGACCTCTGGCATCTGCATATCCATCAGGATGGCGTCCCAACCGCCGCCGGCCTCCTCAACGGCTTCTTGACCATTGCCCACCACTTTGACCTCGAAGCCCTCTTGCTCCAGAAGCCGTCGGATGATCATCTGGTTGATGGCGTTGTCTTCTGCGACCAGCAATCGCAGCGGGTTCAGCCGGGAGATGTGACGTCGGAGGGAGGTGTCCTCTTCGCGGTTTGCGGTGGGGAGCGAGATGGTGAACCAGAACGTTGACCCCTGATCGGGGACGCTCTCACAGCGCAGCTCTCCCCCCATCAGCTGGATCAGTTGGAAGCTGATGGAGGTCCCCAGGCCGGTCCCTTCATGCTTGCGGTTGGCGGCCTGGCTGGCTTGATAGAAGGCGTCAAAGATGCGCTCGCGCTGCTCGGGGGTCATCCCGATGCCGGTGTCGCTGACCGCGAAGTGGACCTGATCGTCGCTGTCTGTGGTGACCTTGAGCTTTACCTCTCCGTACATGGTAAATTTGACGGCGTTATTCAAGAGGTTGAGCAGGACCTGCTTGAGCCGGACCGCATCCACCCACCGCGATCCCAGCGGTGTGGGCACCTCCAGGATCGCGCCCAGGCCTTCGGCGATGGCCTGTTGCCGCGCGAGCCCGAACAGCTCTTTGACGAGCGCATCGAGGTCATGGATCCCAGGGCTCAGCATCATATAGCCGGACTCGATCTTGGAGAGATCCAGGATGTCGTTGAGGATATCGAGCAGGTGCTCAGCGGCGTTGTGGGCCTGGAGGATGTCATCTCGCTGCTGAGGGCGGAGCTCGCTGCTCATGGTCAATTCGGTCAGGTTGATGATCATGCTCAGCGGCGTTCGGATCTCATGCGTCATGTTGGCCAGAAAATCGGTCTTGGCTTGTAATGCGCTCTCCGCGTGCGCTCGGGCCTCCTTCAGGTCACACACCATCCGCTGGAGCTTGAGCTCGTTGCGCTGAATCATCCAGGAGATTCCGAGGGTGATGCCTCCACATGCGGTGAGTACGAGGCTGGTGACCGAGACCCGGACGATGGCCAGCGCGGTCGGTGAGAGGGCGAGCGCTGGGGGTCGAAGCTCCGCTATGATCGAGAACCCTGTGGATAAGATCAGCATGTTCGCGACATAGAAGATGATCCGGCCCCACTCATCGCTGGTGTGGAGGCCGCAGACCAGCAGGATCCCGACCAGAAACGCACATCCGATGCCCGATCCACCGCCGACCATGACGAGGCTTACAGCGATTCCGATGAAGACGACAGAGGGGAACCAGATGCGCGCCATCTCGATCCACCCCAGCCGATTCCACCCGATCGTCGCCGCGCAGCCGGCCGCGGCCAGGGCCACCAGGAGCCCCAGCCATATGTCCACGGTGAGGAAAGCCAATGCGCAAAAAGACGTCGTTGACGTTAAAATCAGCGCCAGGACATTGGTCATCACCAGCCGGACGGAGAGGCTGCTCGGGGTATCTGGCTGAACTCCGCTGTTGAGGAGTGATGTTGGATTTTTCCTTGTAGTAGATAGGAACATATCAAACAACCTGCTCTTTGAGGGGTAAAGGCTACATCGGCAGATGGCGAGAAGTTTCAAATCATTTCTTCCGATCACCCACCTGAATCCTCAGGACATACGGGCTCATCTTTGAGATGAGCCCGTATGTCTTGAGGACACCCTGATCCGTCAACCGGTGTGATGTGCTGCCCGGGCGCGATGGTCTTCATCACCATCGGGGTTGAGCCGCGGTGTCCAGGTCCACTACTGTAGCGGAAGCCGGCTGTATACAACACATGTTGTGGTTGGAGGTTTCCCAATGCATACCACTACCCTGGGCTCTCCCTGGCACGCGCTGGACGGGCGCTCTCCTGCGGATGCGATCGGCCGAATCTTTGCCCCGCTTGCTGCCGACGTTCCACGCTTCATCGCTGCGCTTCAACAGACCTGCACGCGTTTGGAGGCCGAGCAGGATCGGGAAGGGCGGTGGCGGCTGGTCTACCACCTTCGCCGAACCATTCCTCCTGAAGAGCACGCCTGGGAGTCGCCTCAGCGCATCTTGATGGGGGGCGCGCCAGGGGCCGCGCAGCCGGCCCCTGGCGGTATCCAGGTTCCTCCTGGGCTGGCACGGTTTTATGCCATCCACGACGGTTTTGGGGTGCACATGAGCGACTTTGGCGTGGGCTGCTTGCTGCCGGCCCGGCAGCTGGAGCGCCCGTTCACGGACCGGCCCGACTGGGTGAGCTATCACATCGATGACGGCGGCCATCGTCAGCTCCTGATTGTGAATCCGCTCACTCCGGATGCGCCACCACGCAGCCTGGACTGGGACCGGGAGACCGGCGAATTGGCCGCCCCACGAAGCGTCCTGGAATTCATCGATATCAACCTGACCCAGGACATCCTGGGTGTAGAGCGGCTGCCGGGCGCTCCCCAACCGGCAGGCGTTTACCCCACCGACGCCCTGTTGTCTCGCTGGGGGCACCTGCCCGCCGCGCCGATGGCGGGGGCTGTCATCTCCGGCACGATCTACGTCGCTGAGATCCGCCTCCGATACCCCGACCCGCCCACGATCCCGACGTTGGCCTCCAGATGGAGACACGCGTTCCTGGCGGCGGACTGGAAAATCACCGCCATGGCAGCGCGAGGCGGTCAGGTCGCCATGGCGGTGCAGAAAGGATGGCGAAATCTGTCATTGTTGGTGTCTCTGGAAGCGCCGGGGGTGATGGTCACGGTGAACCGGGAGAACACGGTGTCCCAACCCCTGCCACAGGCCTGGGGGGTACGGGACCTCCCGATCGGCGATGGAATCGTACGTGTCGTGCATGATGAACCCTGCCCTCACCTCGCGTTGGGGTACCCTGGCGCAGAACTGGTCGATGAACAGGCCCGCTGGTTGGCGGCGCTATCAGGCTGGCGTGTGGCGGACCGAGGCGGGTTTCTTCAGCTGACCCGGGGGTCAGAGCAGCTGATGGTTGCGTTGCGCCAGGAGCTTCTCAGCGTCGAGGTGCTGGTCTTTGAGGCTCCGGCAGCTCCGCTCCCTCCGCTGTTTGCAGCATTGGAGCCGATCCGGACCGGGCCACTGAAGGGGGATGGGGTTTACGGGGACTATCGTGAGATCGCGTTGGTCTGGGGGTGCTCCCCGCATCCTCACCACTACACCCACCGCCCGGCCGTTGCAGCGCTTGAGCGCTACGCCAGTGCGCTGCAGGCTTCCGGCTGGGTTCGCCGCCAGGACGTTCAGGACGAGCTCGGCCCTGGGCTCTGGATGAGCCATGTCACGCCACAGAAGACCCACTGGGTGTCGGTGGTGATCTCTCATATCGGAGAGTATTGCAGCAATATCTACCTGAGCCTCTGGTCGTCGGTCACGGCACCGACCCACTGGCATGGCGTCTCGTTGCCCGTAGATATCGGCTGGGTGGTTTCGATGACCGATACCACGCTTCAGTGGAAGCAGCTCTGGCCGCTGGGGGCGCCGGGCCCGTCAGGGCGGCGTCCAGTGCTTCGTGAGGGCATCGACCTTCTGGAGAAGGCGTGGTCTGCCCGGGTGCCAGAGGGGGTCTCCATAGAGATCGAGGATCATGAAGAGTGCGCATGGATTGTCCTGAAGACATCGCCTGTCTTCGTGGGGCAGGGTGAGGGAGGGTTTTCAACGGATTGAGCGGTGATTACTCTCTGCTCAATGCGACATCCGATTCTCCTCGACCTTCTGCTTGCCGCGATCCCCTGGACCATTGGAATGGCCATCACGGCGCGGCTGATCTGGCCGCGCTGGAAAGTATTGGGGAAGGCGTTGGCCTATTTTGGCGTCGTGGCTGTGCTGTCGTGGTGGATCGGTCACTGGAGTCTGCTGGTGGTCATCCTTCATCAAGGCGTTGGGATGGCGTTCCACATCGCGTTCTGCCGACAACATGGGTTTTGTTGGTACGCCGTCGAGGATCCAGAGCGATACCGGCAGCTATCCAAGCAGATGGTGGGCTACGAAAGTCGCTAGTCACGAAGACCACAGCGGGAGCGGTGGTCGTGTTCAGGGCGGATGTCGGGCCGCGCCATCTGATCGCCCCCCAGGGAGGCGAGAGACGGTTGAACCACAACGGGGGGATGGCAAACCTGCTCGTTTCGGACAATTAAGACCTGAATCAGGGGAATCGTCTATCGTTCGACCAGCTCGGGCAGGTAGACTGTTCGGGTCTCACATCGATGTGTATAGTCGGTGACCGAATCTGCGATGCCGTCTGCATCCCGATCGACCGCCTGTTGAATGAGCCGGTCCGCTTCATAGGCAAAGAGAACCTCAGCATCGAAGACACCATCATTGTTGCCGTCGATCTGGGTGAGGATTTCATTGCCCCGTTCATCGAAGGTGTACTGTCGGCTCGACTCCGGTACACCGTCTGCATTGGTATCGTTGGCGGACGCCACCCGGTTTCCGTCTTCATCGTACTGGTTGGTGAAGATCGCAATCCGCGTCACGGCGTCAGGGCCATACCGATCGGTGCGGATCCGTTGGTCCCGATCGTCATAGAAAAACAGATCAAGGTGAACCAGCGCTTCGTCTCTGGCATATCGATAGCTGCTCTCACGACCGATTTCATCGTATTCATATTGGATGCGGTACGTCTGATCGCTGTTGAGCGACTCTGTAAAGATCTCGATCGGCTGAGCCTGCGCGTTGTATGTATAGGTCGTAACCGCATCAACGATGCCGTCCCCGTCATAGTCATCGTCGACCTGGATCAGATTCCCCGCTTCGTCGTAGCTGTATCGCACCGCCTCTCGCCCTTCGTCGAGTTCTTCAGCGACCTTCTCAATGAGCTGCCCGGCAGTGTCGTAGCGAAGATGCTCTTCGTAGTCGATGACGCCCTCGGCGTTCATCCCTTCCACCCCGATCAGCGCACCGATGGCGTTGTATGTGTGATGTACCGTATAATCCACCACACCGTCTGCGGTGAAGTCGTATTCGATGGTCTCCAACAAGCAGAGATCAAGCACGAGCCCTTCGAGTACGGATTCTAGATCGCCAATTTCTGGTTGTTCATCTGGATTCTGGTGAGGGTCTCCTGAGGTTGTGTCAGGGGCCTGACAGGCGCTGAGAGTGAACAGAACGAGCAGACGCATCGGTACCTCCTGAAGACAAGCATCGGAGCCGTCCGACGCTCGCTTGAATTCTGTCGCCTTCACCATATAGATATGGCCATCATCGCGATCTGTGGAGCGGTTCGAGTGTGCTATATACATCCCATATGATAGAATAAGCGACCATTAACCAGATGAAATAGAGTGTTGTTACAGCATGTTAAATGCCGAGCGCATGGTGCGTCCTGCTCGGACAACGGGCCACCGATCCAGAGTCCTGGTCGGAGGTCTATTGGTGGAAACCCATGCCGTTGGTTCGACTCTGGGGGGGCGGCGTCAGCGCACAGGTGACCGGTGTATATGGGGTGTTTGATTATAGATTCGAGAGAGCACCGAGACGGCTCCCACCGGTCCACCCCAACGCAGGCTGCAGCCACCCCAGGCATTGCGGCGGGTGAAGAGTGCGGCGGTGTCCGTGATGCGTGCCCAGAGTGTCTCTGAGATCACCAAAGGGGGTACGTCGGAGAGGCCGAGCAGATCAAGTGCATACGCCTCGCTTCCGTCCGCTTCGCGCTCTACCGAAGCGGGGTAGCGACGTCTGCAGAAGACCAATGCCCAACTCCACGATAGAAGCGCAGGCAATCGATGATAACGCGTGCTGGATAGCACGCGTCCCATGTCGTCCTCATTTATCGAATACACCCAATCTTCGCCAGAGACGGCGGCATCGGATTCGAGCAGGATGACGCCGCCCATCGGGGTGAGGCTGCCGGAGCGAAAATCGCCAAACTGAACCAGCTCGATCGGCTTGTTGTCATACGTTGTCTGGATGCGGCGTCCGACGTGTTGAGTCGTGAGGTTGGGGTACTGTTGCGCGAATTCTACGGTGCTCGCTGGGAATGACGAGAACAGTTCACGCCACACAGGCGGAAATAAGGCGACGGCTTTCGCCGGGAACGGCTCGGTCTGAGGGAGCGTTGGCTCGGTGCGCTCGAAGATGGCGCGCAGGATGCCCAGCCCATCGGTGTTGACATCCGGAGTCTGTGTCGAAGGGGGAGCGTTGTTGATCCAGCACTGTCGGAGTTCAGGGCGAACCGTGCAACCATGTTGGTGTGCGAGGAGCGCGAGGGTCGCCTGGCGGGTCGATGTCTGGCTTCCCCCGTATCGAAGGTTGTAGTTCTGAAGGAGCGGTCCTTCATATACCACCGCATGTGTTGCGCAGCGCAGACGGTGGTTGCCGGCCGCGAAGGTGTCGGCGTTTTGTAGCGAAAGCGCGGAGACCAGCGCTTCAAACCCATGCCCATTTGCGAATGCGAACGACGGATACAGGTTGGTGAGCGCTATCATCCACTGGCTGAGGATGGCCTCAGAGAAGCGGCCATCAAGATGCGCCGTCTTTGCGTGATGCTCCATGGTGGGGAAGCGCCAATAGAGATGATCTTCACCTGTGGTCGGGATCAGCCAGGGGCCCATCCCCGACCCTGTCCCGTCGGAGACCCTCACCAGCCTGGTGCTGGCCCCGTCGACGTCGTAGTCGCGGCACGTGCCGCTGCGTAGTTGCTGGGATGCATGCCGATTGAGTGCCCGGGCCGCGCGGGGGGATGTCTGGAGAATGGTGAGCAGCGGTGCCGGTATCCATTGTTGAACCCCCTGGATATCAATGGCCCGGTGAGCGGGTGGGTTGAGGTGTTCTTCGACAAACATACACAAGCGCGCCAGAGCTTCCCAGGCCTGTGCGGTGGGGTCGGGTTGTGTCACAGGGAAGGAGTCTCGCTCCAGAAATATTGTTTATTCGTGGAATATGTCCGGACTGGGTTCCGCTCTGGCGTGTGTGTTGTCTGCTTATGGGATGGGCGCCTGCCGGACGGCGTCCCAGAGCGCATCGATGCCATCGCGGTAGGCAAAGACCGCCTGTTCATAGGTCTCGGCATACAGGCGTTGGACGTTCGCCGCGCCATGGATTTCGAGTTGTTCGCGGTACCCGTACCCTTGCGGGTCATAGCTCCGCCGTTCTTCCAACAGATCATGGGCCCGGGCGAAGCTTCCGCTGGGGTCGAGCGCTGCGAGCGCGGGCCAGTTGATCCCCCGTCGACGGTGTTGGAAGTCGTTCATGACCTTCTGAATGAAGGCGGGCTGGGGGTCCTCTCCTGCCGAGACGTACACCTGCTGTTGTCCGAAGTCCATCCGCAGCTGGGGTTGTGCGGTGAGGAGCTGTCCGACGTTCTGTAGCTGTTCGAGCTCCGACGCGCTTCCGCGGACCCCTTCGATCAAGGTGCCGCGGTGGAATCCGAAGCGAATATTGTACCGCCCGGGCAGCTCTGTGATCCAGTTCTGCTGGCTGTTGGCTTGTGCGGTGGCTGCGGCGAAGTGCATCTCCAGGGCGGTCACCAGGGCCTGGAAGGCTGTCTCTGAGGGGGGGCCTTCTCCGCTGGCGTGTTGCTGGCAGGCCGCCAGGAGCGCCGGGCTGGCTTCTGTGGCGATGTTGCCTTCACCCTGAGCGATGCGTTGGCAGGCGGTGACCAGATCGGCGCGATGTTCTGCCGCCCAGGCCCGCCACTGGCCTTCTCCCCCATCGGTGCGTCGGTTCAGGCCGTTGTAGACGGTCTGGAAGTAGGTCAGGGTGTCGACGCCGACGAATTCGCCCAGGCTGACGTTCGCGGTCGCGTTGGTCGTGATGACACCGGAGATGACCGGAGAGATGGGGACTTCGGTGCTCGTGTTGTGAGAGAGCGTGGCGAAGATGCGGGTGTATTGGGCGCTCCATCCCCCGCTGGCGTTGGCGACCAGGTTCAGCTCGATGCCCATCCCCGTCTGACTCCGGTCTTCGGTCTGTGAGGTGGAGACCCGGGTGAACAGATCGTTGAGCCAATCGAGCACGGCCTGGGCCTTTTCTCCGAAGGGCAGCGCGACGCCGATCGGCAGCGAGCTGTTCATGATCGCTTCGGCGGCCTGGCTGACCCAGGAGGGGCTGGAGAAGCGCTCGTCGCTGGCGTCCCCTTCCAACTGAACGTTGAGATACTGGCCGTTGTTGTCGGTGTTGGCGTTATTCTGAATGTCGCTGTAGGTCACCGTCACCGTGTAGCCGTCGCCAGAGAGAGAGGCCGAGTATTCCTGGGTTTCTCCCAACAGCATCTCAGGCCCTGAGCCATCTTCCGCCTGCCGCGTGAACCGGGTCGCGGTGTTGGTCGCGGTCCCCGCCACTTCAGTGCCGCCTTCGGTCGTCCCGCTGAGGCTTGCCTGGACGGTGGTGCTGGTCGCCCAGGTCGGTGCGACGTCTGACAGATCGGCCTCTTCCGTGGACATCATCGCCTGCTCTTCGGCGCTGAGCGGCGCGACGTCTTCTCCGCCGCCCTCCCGCTCATACTCCTCGACCAGCTCCATCAGCTCCATGATCTTGTCATAGAGGTGTTCTGCGAAGTGTCGCTCGGACTCATAGATGTTGGTAAACGACCAGTTGAGCGCGACGCCCGCCTTGACCCGGAAGATCCAGGCATCGAACTCGGCGTTGATCGACAGCCCAAGGGTGACGTTGGTTCGAAAGCGTCGGTCGTCGCTCATCGTCAGGCTGCCGCCGATCGAGAACATGCCGGTGACGTCCACCATCCGCAGCTTGATCTTCAACCCGATGCCAAGCCGCAGCGAGAGCGCGCCCGGCTCCTCCAGCACATCCAGCAGCGCTTCGAGCGCCTCGGGGGTGACCGAATCGACGCTGAGATCGGCTTGTGAGGGCACCTGACTGAGATCAACAGGACCCTGAATCGGCTGCGCCGGGGCGGGCGGCTGCAGCCCGAGGCGCTCCAGGGCGGCCTGATTCCCGCCACCCCCGGCGCCCTGTATCGCCAACGCCTGTCCCTGCGGCCCTCCCACCGCTGGCGTCGCCGCGTTCGTCTCACCCACCAGAAACGCTTCTTCTGCTTCCATGGGCGAAGCCCAACGCTGCTGTTCCATACTCACCCACCAACCTGATTGAAACCGAAGTGAATATAAGCGGTCCATGGCCGCTGCGGAGGAGTTGTTAGAAGCTGTTAGATTCCTCATCTGCGCAGGATGAGCGATGAGCCGGGAATTCAGGCCATCCCCTGGATCAAAGAGAGCACGCTCCACACTCTGTCAACATGTCACCGCTACTCCGTACTCCGATACAGGTTTTGTCGTGCGTTTCAACAAAACGCTTCTCACCAACTTTTCTGCTCATCACCGGTTGCAGTCCTGTGACGGGTACGATCGAACCTGTCGACGATCAAAGCCCCACGGATACAAACAACAACGATGAGGGTGATACCAGCGCGGAAGACACCAGCGTGGAAGATTCGGGCGCCCGTGATACGGACACCGACAATGCCGGGGGCAGCGATGATGGCTGTTTGATCGTGGATGACGTTTACTGGGCCAGTGAAGGAACGTCATGGTTGGGTCCTGGTCATCCTGTCGGATGCAACAGACGCGATCTGCGCCCAGGACATCATCCCCCCTGGTCTGGCTTGACAGACGATTGACGGCCGCGCAAGGGTCCTGACGGCCGCGACTCATGCGGAATGAAGGGTGACTGAAACCGCAGCACGCCATCGACGGAGTACCCTGAAGACCACCGTCGAGGTGTCTTGATGCGACGCAAAACCGCTGCGATGTTGTTGTTGATCGGGTGCCAGGCCGATCCCCTGTCCCCTCGGCCTGATGCGCCGACTCCAGAAGGTGACGAACCGGAGCCTGAGATCGGTCAGTGCGATGACGCTCCGATCCTCGATCGCATGGGGTTGGACGCGCAGTGGGCGGACCAGATCATGCCCCTGCTGACCCGCGATCCGCTCGACGGCGGGTGCGCTGCGTGCCATGCGCCAGGCACCAGTCATGAGGTCGTCATCTGGGCCGACGATCCGGCGCGAACCTTGGACGCGTTGTGGGCGGGGGGGCTGCTGACCGCTGATGGGCAGCCGGGTGGGTTCGTCGATGTGCTCTCGCCGACGGCAGACCTGCGGATGCCGTTGGGCGGCGCGGTGTGGCCGACCGCAGAGCGGCAGGCGGTGGCGGACTTCACCTGTGTGTTGCAACAAAGCGGCCTGGAACCCCCGGAGCCGTGCATCGATGACACGGACCCCGGGCATACACCGCTGCGGCGGCTGAGCCGCTTCGAGTATGACCACACCGTCTTCGCGCTGACCGGCGAGACGACGCCGTCTGGGGATCGCCTGCCCGCCGATGATCCGGCCTTTGGGTTCGACACCGTGGCGGTCGCCCAGCAGTTTTCGGTCGAACACCTCCGGCGTTATCAGGCCGTTGCAGAGTCCATCGCGCAGAACACCCTGGAAGATCCGCAGCCGCTGCTCGTGCAGCTTGAGGCGGAGACGCTCGCCGGGTTCTTGCACAGCGGCGCGCCGATCACCAACCCCGCCCATGGTCGCCCCATCGACGGCCATTTTCATTTCCAGCGGATCAACGCCTACGTCACGACCGGCCTGATCTCGTTTGTGTATCCCGGCACATACACCCTCACTGTTCGGGTGCGGGCGTGGATGGGCGATGAACGGGCCAAGCGTGACGACGTCTGGGAGATCGTTGATAGCCCGGTCGCGCCCATGATCCGCATCAGCCTGGGGGGCACGGAAGTCACCACCCGCGTCGTCGAGGGTGTGTATGAGGGGTGGGGGGAGTGGGTTGAGATTTCGGTCCCGGTCGAGATTGATGCCTATCCTCAAGACATCCGCGTCGGCATCGCCAACGCTTTCTGGGGCGCCTACCGCCAGCGGGACGTGGAGCTGGATCTGGATTGGATCGAAGTCTTCGGCCCTGAAGTCGACGACCTGCCGGTCCCTGACGCGGCGCGTCTGGACCGCTTTCTGG
>JBCBLB010000756.1:0-4451 GCA_038520555.1 Myxococcota bacterium
CGTCCGACGGGTCACCGACAAGCCCCTCGATGTACACCTGATGATCGTCGAGCCGGACAAGTACATCGGCGCCTTCATCGACGCTGGCGCCGACCACGTGTATGTCCACCCTGAGGCCGACGTGCACCTGGATCGGACCCTGCAGGCCATCCGTGAGCGGGGCGCAAAAGCCGGCGTCGCCCTCAACCCCCACACCCCTGAGACGGTGCTGGAGTATGTCCTGGAGATCACCGACCTCGTCCTGGTCATGTCGGTCAACCCCGGCTTCGGTGGCCAATCGCTCATCGAGCGGGTGTTCCCCAAGATCACCCGACTGCGGAAGATGATCGATGACCGCGGCCTGGATACCCTCATTCAGGTGGATGGCAGCGTGAAGCCCCACAACGCATGGCGATTCGTTGAGGCGGGCGCCCACGCCCTGGTCAGCGGCTCCGGTGTCTTCAAGGCCGAAGACCGCCTCGCCGCCATCGAAGGGCTCCGCGAAGCGAAGCGCCATACCCACTCGACCGTGGGTGGGGGCTGAAGAGATGACAACCGTCTCTCCTCTTTCCGCTTTGACGCCACCGTTCACATCATGACACGAGGCAGTGAGTGACCTTCACGAGCGAGATAGAGGACGACGCGAGGCGTGTCTCCGCCTTCGATGATGTAAAAGCTCTCCCCCGGCCAGGGGGTGATCTTGAGCGCATCTCCTGAGCCCGAATCGAGCGCCCGCTCATCGTCAAACGCGAACTCCAGCCGGCATATCGAGCGAGCGCACTCCGTCTCTACGACCGACCCTGCCTCAAACGACTGCTCGCGGATCATCTGATCGATGGCTGCCTCCGCTTGCTCCTTCCACGTCCTGTCTGGAGTCTCCCCGATGACATGCTCATCAAGGAGTTTGACCTGGTTTGACGTGAGGGCTTCAAGCTCCTCAGCAGACAACTCGGGCACAGCGGCCTCGGCAGATGTCTCCTGCGTCTCCTCATCGCCATCATCTGCGGCTTTATCTGCCTGAGCGTATAGATCGTCGATGTCATCTGTCAGCGTGTTCTGCTCGCGGCGGAGCTGACTGATCTCGGCACGGAGAAGATCCAGAGATTCTGCTGAGATGGGTTGATGTGTTGCATCGTCAGGCGAGGATCGATCCTGGTACGATTCTTCATCCTGTAGAATCAACATCACAGACAGCAAGAGCGCAAAAGCACCCGTAAACATCATCATTCTCTTCATTTCGACCTCACATGAGTTTGCGTATACAAAGAAAAGTTGTCCGATGATGGAGCTTTTTACTTCCCCATCACCGGACAGCGCTGCGCTGCATCAGTTGTCTTCCATCTGGTAGTACACCAGCGCCGACTGATAGTCGTCATCCTCAGGCAGCTCACACTGCAGCGAGTAGTATACGCTCACGTCGGGCGCAGCGCCGAAGGCGCTGATCCGGATCTGAGGAAAGGTGAGGGTCTCGTTTTCACCATTTGACGAAGTGGAAGAGACCGTCTTTATCCAACCGCTGCTGTTCCGAGAGCCGGACACCGGGTACTCGGCCCGAAGCCGGCACGTCACGTCGTCGCTGTCGTTGCCATCTCGAATCACGACGTAGCCCTCGATAGAGCCAAAGGTCGTGCTTCGCCGCGCGTTGTGGACCGGACAGTGCACGTCGAGGTCGTACGTCGCAGACTCGTTGGTGATGAGTCCCTTGGTGAGGACCATCGCGCCTCGATTGTCCTCGTCGACCTGACAGCCGATAGCCGGATAGTTAACTGTCTCTGCGTGGGAGGCAGATGCTCCAAGAAGAGCAAGAAGAGTCAGCATGCTCACATCCTGTTGTTGTGTCTTGTTGAGAGAAGGCTTTTCAGTATCCGTCTAAGTTTTTAGAAGAATACTGAAGGTTTTTCCTGAGTCACCACGTCGCTCTCGCGACATCTGTACTGTACCCAACTGTTCATCAGATGGTCTACATACACGGCTGCCTCGCAACCAATCTGCAACCTCAAGCAGCGACCAACAAAAAATAATCTCGAAAATTAAACTATATGGTATCATATTAAGAATTTCGAGGATCTGGTTCAGGTTGCAAACGGGTTGCAACGTGGCCTACACCAGCGCGCTTTCAACCTGATCCTGCTCTCGGTTGCGGCTTCGTTCGCCAGCGGTCATTGTCGGCGATGTCGGGGGTGTACAATCGTTGACGCTGCTCCTGGCGGCCCGCTTGGAGAAGTTGTTGAGGATCTTCTGGATCGTTTCGAAGTGGACCACAGGCTTCTGCGCGATTTTGATGAGCCTGGTTGATTGTGGCCGTTCACTGGGTATGCTCTCGGCATACCAGAGATGGCCACGCCCGTACGCATCGAGCCAGAGCGTCGTTACGGTGTGAGGTCGATGGCGCCAAGCAGCGCGTCCTTCGTATCGCTCTCATCCCAGGTCTCATCGCCGACGGTGT
Source organism: Myxococcota bacterium (assembly GCA_038520555.1). Taxonomy (GTDB): domain Bacteria; phylum Myxococcota_A; class UBA796; order UBA796; family UBA796; genus JBCBLB01. Next base: position 2,426 of record JBCBLB010000756.1, read on the forward strand.
AGGTGCCCGATCGGATCGGGATGTCGACATAGACGCGATCCCCGGCGCGGCTCAGCTCGCTGAAGTTCGCCCGGTCGCTGTCTTCGGGGAGGAGCGTGAAGTCGACATCTCCATCAGCGGTGTAGCCGACGAACAGCGGCCACTGGGTCCGCGGCGTTGGCAGCGCGACGCGCGTCTCTGCGCCATCGGACTCCGTGAAGGTCACGTCGTCGGTCAGCTGGAATCCGAACAGCAGCCCATCGTCCGGCCCCAGCACCGCTTCAGCGCCGCCGAGCAGCGCCGGTGAGGTGACCTGTCGGAGCCAGATCGTCTCGCCGCGACGGTTGATCTTCCAGACGAAGAGATCCTGCCGGTTCGCTTCCAGGGACGTCTCGTTGAACATCGTCTCGCCGGTGAAGTATCCCACCAGGTAGACATCCCCGGCCGGCGTGGCGACCGCGGCCTTGCACAGATCTGCCCCCGCCCCGCCCCAGGCGGTCCCCCCGAGCGGCTTGCCGTCTTTGTTCCACGCTGACAGGAACGCGTCCCGCGTCTCGGCTTCCGGCAGGCTCACCGGATCACCTTCGCCAACCAGATCCATCGCGCCGTCGTAGTCGCCGCCCATATAAATGATGCCGGCGCTCGACACGGTCAGGCACTTGCCGCGTACCGCGCCATCTCCGATCACAGAAGCGCCCCACTGGAACGCGCCGCTCGATGCGTCCAGGGTCAAGACGTGGGACGTCCGGGGGTCGTCTCCGAAGCGCGGCGAAGAGAAGACGATCTCATCATCATTGCGGGCCTCGAAGTCGCCGTTCGAGTCTGCGATGACCACGACGGTTTCGCGGGGGCCGACCTCGATCTCGTTGCCACCGTCGGCGCCGGTGCCGCCCGCAGAGACCGCCCAGTCCACATCCCCGTCCGCGTCCACCCGAACCACCATCATCTCCCGATCATCAACGCCGCTCGAAGACAGAGAATAATCCCCGAACACGATCGATTCAGTGAACGCACCGCTGAGATAGATGTTGTCGTCCGCGTCACTGGTCATCGCAAAGACCGCGTCCTCCCCCTCTCCGCCGTAGGCGCGCGCCCACTCGACCGACTCATCGGGATTAAACTTGATCAGCATGATGTCGGTCTCACCAGACGCGGTGAACGGCTCCCCGGAGAAGCCCTCGATGTTCAACGTCTCATCGAACGTTCCGCTGACATAGATGTTGCCCTGCGTGTCCGTCGTGATCGCCTTGATCTCATCCTCGTCCCCTTCCCCCCAGAGCACGGCGGCCCAATCATAGGCGGGGTGAGCGTCGGAGACGCGGAGTGGGCGCGAAGACGCCGTGGCTTCATCTTTCGACGCGGCTTCGAACTGATCGGCGCAGCCAGACAGGGCCAGCCCTGCAAAGAGAAGGATTGAAGAAGGGTAAACAGAATCGCGCATCGGATACTCCAGGAGTAGTGGTCAGGGTGTAGGCTCCCAGGAACGCATCCATGGCAAGAATATTGTGCGCCTTGTGCCCCGGAGCGTTTTTTTCAGATCCCAGAGGTGCAACACTGGCGTGAGAAGCTGCTCCTCAAGAGAATGCTCAGACCGATGGGTGCATGAATCGCTGAAATCGGAGGTGCCGCTCAACGTGATCGACGCGCCGGTGTCTTCAAAGGCTCCGCAATGAGCGGTCTTCGCTTCACTCGTCCAGGAGTTGTGGGCTCCAACCCTGCGTGATGAGCCAGACGGAGGATGCGATCTCCGGATTGAAGTCCTGGCGGAACACGTGCTGTTCGAGCGGCGATTGAGACCGCGGCGTGCAGAGGCAACAGAAGAAAGCAGGCCTGGACAGCTCTCCGACGCCGATGTCGCTGAGGTCCAGCTCAGTGACGGCTCGGTAGAGCGGCGAGCGCGCTGGCTCATCTGCCCAGGCGGTGAGGAGGGTCAATAAGAGGAGCATGGGGTCTCTGACTCTGATGCAGCGGTCCGGTTCGCGATAACTTCGCCCCGGAGTCAACCCGCCCGGTCCTCAACGGAGGACTACCTCCAGTATCCTGTAGA
>JBCBLB010000301.1:0-11026 GCA_038520555.1 Myxococcota bacterium
GGTCGATGAAGGAGCAGTTGGGCGAGACGCTCTCGCGCACCTTCTACACGGTCACCCCGTTAAGCGGGGTGGGATCAGACGGTGTAGAAGGTGCGCGAGAGCGTCTCGCCCAACTGCTCCTTCATCGACCGCATTACCCCGGCTCGTCGTGATGATTCTTGAAAGAGCGTGTTCGAGCACCGCTTCAGCACTCGGCAGCAGGGCTGCAAAAGCGAAACGCAGATGAAGCCTATCACAGCCAAGGGCCCTACGAAGAAGTCGCCCTGTGCGTTTCCGTATCGGTCCCAGGGCGATGGGCCGCATGGCGCCACATTGCCAGCGGCCGCAGTCATGGGGCGCATTTTCCTGGCCACTGTCGCCAGCCCCCAGCGAGGGATGGAATCATCTGGGTCTCCCCAGCCTGAATATGGTCGAGAGCCTGGTGCAACCGTCTTCTAAGGAGCGCGTATGGTGAAGAACCGTTGTTGGAAATCACAACGTAACTCACACCAGCGCTTCCAATTGTAACCCCTCTCGTGGGGAGCCCCAGATGGTTCCCCTGCTCACGTCTGTCCGCGATGTGATCACAATTGTGAGCTGTGTACCGATAACAGGAGCTTGATGATCTTGAGATCGCTGGATCGTTCTTTGCTCAAGGAAGGGACGTTCATGTTCTGTTGAAGGAGTTCATGATGCCCAGCTTCATCTGCTTGCTGTTGCAGGCCCCTGCGAAGCGGCTGATAGCATTCCCACCTGATCCGATCCTCCGGCTCTCACCATCTATCGATGCAGTTGAAGGTGCATCAATCGGCCGCCCACACTCGACGGATGACGGGGACGATTCGACTCTCTGCATAAGACACGACCCAATGGACCCGATCACGAACCACCGTTCGGGCCTTCAGCCACTCCTGGGAGGCGATGAATGAAGTTCGAGCAATTCATCGGAATTTTATCGAAGGAAACCCTAATCTCACAAGAGAAGATATCACCGGATGCGAAATTGTTGGATGATCTCGGTGTTAAATCCATCGATATCATGTCTATCCTTCGCAAGGTCGAGCAGGAGAACGGGGTTGACCTCGGACAGGTTCGTGTTCGAGGAGGAGACACGGTAAAGGGTTTTTATGATGCGATCGTGCGTGTGTCGCAGTCGATTCTGAATGCAGAAGAAGCCACACGAAGACCGCTTACAGTGCGCCGCCCGGCGCTGTACATCGAAGACGATCCGTTGGTCTCTGCACAGACGTTGGTTGAGATGGTTCACCTTCGGGCGGCCGAGACACCGGACGCAGTGGGGATTCGTTTCTCGGGTGAAGAGCTGACGTATCGGTCGCTGTCATCATCGGTGATCCAGGTCGCCCATGCGCTCCGTGCCCAGGGCGTCACAGAGGGCGATCGGGTCATCCTGGTGATGCCGAACAGCCTGTGGTTCTTCCCTCTGTTCTACGGCGTGCAGCAGCTCCGGGCGACGGCCGTTCCGGTGTACCACGTCCCGCAGCCTGATCGCATCGCCCGGATCGCAACACACTGCGACGCGAAGGTGATCGTGACGCTGCGGCCGCTCGCCCGACCGATCAAGCGGCGCCTGAAGGATGCGCTGGCGCCTGCGTCGATTCTGACGTTGGAAGCTGAACGGTTGCTCGGCGCCCCGGTGGACACGTCGTCGCCGCTGCCGTCGCCGCTGCCGGACGATTTGGCGATGTTGCAGTACACCTCTGGGACGACCGGGGACGCCAAAGGGGTGATGCTCACTCAGTCGGCGCTGATCACCAATGTCCGTCAGACGATCGTGGGCACGCTGCTCGATTCGAATGATGTATTCGTGAGCTGGCTGCCGGTCTACCACGATCTGGGCCTGATCTATATGACGATGTGCCCGATCTACCTGGGCGCGCGGTTGGAGTTGCTTCCGGTGTCGCTGGACGCCGACCGGTGGCTGTCCACGATCACCACGGCGCGCGGCACGGTGACTGCGGCCCCGGACTTTGCCTACCGGTTCGTCCTTCGGACCTGTCCGGACCCAGCGCCATACGATCTGAGCAGCCTGAAGCTTGCCCTGGTCGCCGCGGAGCCGGTTCGCGCACGCACGATCGAACGGTTTGAAGCGCGCTTCCAAATCCCGGGTGTGATGCGTCCGGGCTACGGCCTGGCCGAAGCGTCGGTGGGGGTGTGCTTCTACCCCCCGAACGCCGGCCCGATCATCGTCGACGAGAGCGGCAATGTCTCGGCTGGCTCGCCGCTTCCAGAGATCGCGCTGGACATTCGAGACATCGATGGCCGGCCGATGCGCCCGGGCCAGATCGGTGAGATCTGCCTTTCCAGCCCTGCACAGACCCTGGGATACCTCAACAATCCCCAGGCGACTGCTCGGCTGTTCTTCCCGGACGGGCGGGTTCGCACCGGAGACCTGGGCTACCTCGATCGACAAGGACGGCTGTTCATCGTCGACCGGCTCAAGAACATCATCATCGTCGGGGGTCGCACCGTCTCCCCGCGTGAGATCGAGGAGATCGCAGACGGGCTCCCCGAGGTCCGGCTGTCGATGGCGGTCGGTGTCGATGAAGGAGGAGACCTGGGCGAGCAGATCCACCTGATCGTCGAAGCCAACGTCGCGGATCCCCTTCTTCTGTCCCGGGAGCTGATGGCCCGAGTCGAAGCGGACCTTGGCATCCGGCCGGCGAAGGTCCACGTCACGCCGCCGAGTACGATCCCGCGGACCTACAATGGCAAACTTCGGTACCCCGAGATGCGCCAACGCCTGGGCGACGCTCGGCCACGCGAAGGCCTGAAGATGGCCCAGAAGCAGGCGCCGGTGACGGCTCCAGACCGCCAGGACTTCTTCCGCTCTCGGCGGGTGCACCTCATCGATGCCCAGTTCCAGAAGGGAATCGCGATGGGACTGTGTCACAACCAGCTCGATCCGGAGCAGAAGTTAGACGGACGCACGTTCCAATTGAAGGGGAGGACCTTCGTAAACTTCGCTTCCTGCAGCTACCTGGGGCTGGAGACGGACCCGCAGGTCAAGCAGGGGATCATCGAGGCGACCTGTGCCCACGGTTCGAGCTTCATCATGTCTCGGGCGTACGCGTCGAGTCCGAGCTACCAGCGCTTCGCGGACAAGCTCCAGGAGATGATGGGTGCGCCGGTGGTGGTCACCCCTTCGACGACGCTGGGTTCGATGTCCTTCATGCAAGTCTTCATCAACCCGGGCGACCTGTTGCTTCTCGATGAGAGCGTCCACAACTCGGTCCAGCTCGCGGCGAGCACGACGCTGCAGCACGGCTGTGAGATCAAGACGGTGCCACACAACGACATACAGGCGCTCGAAGTGATCCTGGAGGCACACCGCGACGCGGATCGCCGCATCTGGTACTGCGCAGACGGGATCTACTCGATGTTCGGTGACCTCTGTCCGATCCATACGCTGCGAGAGTTGATGGATCGGTACCCGAACTTCTACAGCTACATCGACGACGCCCACGGGATGAGCGTCCACGGGGAGCGCGGCCGGGGGTATGTCCTCGGCGAGCAGGAGACGCTGCACCCCAAGATGATCGTCGCGGTGTCGCTGTCGAAGAGCTTCGGGATGGGGTGCGGGGGCGCCCTGGTCCTTCCCAACGAAGCGTGGCGGCGGATGTTCCGGACCACCGGCCCGGCCATGATCTTCTCGACACCGGTGCCGCCGCCGATGCTCGGCGCAGGCCTCGTGCTTGCCGACATGCACCTGAGCGACGCACTGCCCGGGCTTCAAGCCGCGCTGATGGAGCGGCTGGCGATCCTCCGGGACGCTTGCGAGGCGGCGGGGTTGGAGAACATCGCCGATCCGCGCTCTCCCATCCAATACATCCTGGTGGGTTCGGACGAGCATGCGGCGGCGGTCGCTGCGCGGGTCCTGGACGAGGGCTGGTTCATCAACCTCGCCCAGTACCCTGCGGTGGCGCCGGGGCAGGCAGGGTTGCGGCTGGTCATCCATAATCGCCTCACCCGAGCAGATCTGGTTGGAGTGGTCGAGGCCATCACGCGAGCGAAGCAGGCGCTCTCGCAGAGCACGGCCAAGTAGACGCCCCCGCATGGTGTGGTCTCCCCGCTCCCCGCTCCCCGCTCCCCGCGAACGCCAGCGGCGACTGCGCGCCCATCACCACAGCTCCTCCACCACAGCTCCTCAAAGACACCCTGCCCTCATCGATGCGATCGTCGTCCTCGATCGATCTGGCTCGGTGAGCGGCGCCCCCTGGAAGGATCGTGGGGGTCCCGAAGTCGATGCAGCTGCTGTGCGGTTTGTTGGACGGCCTCAGATGGATGTGCGCGCGCCTGCGGGATCCAAGCGCGATCCAGCCGCGGGCGGCGCGCCACTGCCTCAAGCAGAGCGAGGAGCCGATCCGTGGTCGGCTCTGAGTGATGTTGCCGAAGCCCGGTGTTCAGGTAGGGAATCATCCCCACCTTATCGGATGACGTGTCCCATATTGACGCGGGATCGAGGGGGATCATCTTCGGGCGTTGTCTCCGGGTCGTCCCGACCCGCCGCTCCAGGGCGGTGTCCAGAGACGCGGACGCTGTGGCCAGGTCCATTCCCTCGAACATCCCATCAGTCGCGAGCCGAAGCGCGACCGCAGAGTGCACATGAGGCACCGCGGACGCGGGCAGAAAATCCAACGGCTCGCCGCTGATATCTCTGCTCTGAAAGTACGCATTCACAAGCGTCACAGACCACAGCTGGCCTTCGGCCAGGTCGCCAAAGCCGGGATCTCGCTCAGACCAGAACGCCCGGATGGTTTCCGCGTACTGAATCACCGGCTCCCAATCGCTCTTCTCCGTCGTTAACGGAGATTGCATCTGTGGAAAGGTGTGGATATGCATCAAGCAGGCCGAAGAGAACGAAGCCGACGCCGTACACAACCCCACCGCGTCCGCATACCCCGGTGAGCGCAGATCATGGACACACTGCTCTGCAGCGTGAAACATGCACTCATCGCTCCACCGTGTGTCCGATAACCCCTTGCAGATCCCGGCGGCCATGCGCGCGTCCCCGCGCTTCGCATGATCTCCGGCAGCCCGAATCACCGCAAACGGCGTGCGACAATCCGGACACGGCTCAGGCTGCACCTGAGAGAACGACGGAGTGTGTGCGTCCGGTCGCGGCCGCGACGCCAACGGCCGCATGTATCGATCAACCCACAGATGTGGCCGATGAGCAACCTGAAAACACTGACTTCGCTCATCATGACCATTCAGGTGTCGACACATCTCGACCGCCACCGCCGGATCCTCGCTCAGCATCGTGTCCAACATCGCCATTCGCGCGATCGGATCATCGATCGCATTGACGCGTTGGGCCAACACAGAAGGAGACGAAACCACCGATGCGGTCGCATCATGCTCCACCGAGCGACACCCCCCAAGACAGAGCACCACAAAGGCGAAAATCACGTTCACCCACTTCTCCTGAAGAACATACGGGCACACAGAGACCCTGAACGCCTCGCACCCCACCGAAACCATGCCCCGATTCCGTTGTTTTGATGGTTTTAATTGACCATTACGGTACAATCTAAAGCCAACTGACGCGGATCGTCAATCTCCAGGCTGGATTGATACAGCTTTGAGCCAACTCGCTCAAACCCGGCGATCACAGAAGAGAGGACACGCTCCCGCGCCGACATGAGATTCAGAAGCCCGGTTTTTCATTCGCCGTCCTGGGGACATCTTTCCCGCTCAGGTTTCAGGGGGGTACCTGACCCATCTCCGCGTTGGTATGAGTGATCCATCATGGAAACACCACCGCTGGGCCGTATACAGGTGCAGACATCGATAGAGGGCGTCGAGGTGACGTTGCCGCTGGCGCTTCGCGCGGCCCTGATCGCCTGGTTGGTGGGCTGGATGCTGTTGGTGTTCGGGCTCGTGCTGTGGAATTTCCCGAAAGGACCGGTGTGGGGAGTGGTAATGGGGCTCATCGGGGCGGGCGCGGTCTCGGTGCCGGCGATCGTTTCCGGGTTGGCCCTGGATGCAGCAATTCGGAAACTCCACACCGGCCAGATGGACGGGGCCCTCGGGATAAACGTCCTGGCTGTGATACTGGGAGCGATATTGTGGAGCACCAGTCTCTTCGGCGCGCTGGTGTTCTTCACGTTCCTGGGTGCGCTAAACGGAGGAATGTGGTGGCTATCGCGCCGCTCGTGGTCCCTCTTCATCGGACAGGGGACGTTGACGCTGCGATTCCAGGGCCGCACCCACCGGACGCTTCCCCTGGAAGAACTGGATGTCCACAACCTTCCCAGAGCGCTGCGGCGTCAGGTCCAGGCCCTGGAAGAAGAAGAGCGCGTCTGGCTGGAGGATATCCTGACCGCCCATTCCGTTCGCCGAAAGGCAGCGTTGAATGAGGCGGGCCACGATCTGAGCGCGCCTGCACCTCTTCCAGACGAACTTCAAGGTCTCCGATCAGTGGCCCGAGAGACCCCTCACTGAATCTGGTTCCACCCAACGGCATAGAGCCCCTTTGAAACAGACCTTCCTTACAAAATTGGCAGGCGATAATTTGACACGTGCACAACCATGCACATATAAGAAGAGCATGACAGAGACCCGCCAGGATGCGCTCGACCAGATGGTCGCGGTGTTGGACACAGACTTCTTTAAGGCGCTGTCCGAGCCGACCCGGGTCCAGATCCTACGCCACCTCATTGCCAACGGCACCTGCGACATCAGCGCCATTGCCAGCGTCCTGCCTCAGGATCGCTCTGTCATCTCACGCCACCTGCGCGTGCTGGCCGATGCTGGGCTGGTCACCGAAGAGAAGCAGGGCCGCCACCGCTTCTACGCCCTGGTCCCCTCTGCCTTTATCCACAGACTGGAGTCCATCCTCGACAGCATCAAGCGTTGCGTCTCTGTCTGCTGCCCGCCATCGAAGTAATTTTTTTTCCACAAAACGTGCATACATGCACACAGGAGCACAAATGGATCATCTGCTCTTCGCCGCGATCGGGTTTCTGACCCTTCACTCTGTGCTGGCCGCCATTGATGGTCTGTACCTTCACCTGTGGCGATACCGGCTGCATGCCCGTCCGGCGTCTCGGCGGGAGCATCTCTGGCACACGCTGCGGGCTGTTCTGTTTCCCGCGGTCGTCGGGACTCTGTTCCTTGCCCCGGTCGGCGGCCCCCTGCTGTGGCTGGGAGCGGCGCTGTTTGTCGCAGACATGGTCATCTTGATGGCCGATGTCCTTGAGGAACCCGGCAGCCGGTCCGACATCGGCGGGCTAAGCGGCCCCGAGTATGCATTGCATGTCGTGCTGACGGTGTTCCACGTCGCAGCGTTTGTGTTGCTGTTTGCGGCGCGCCCGCTCGGGGCGTGGTCGATATCGGCTCCGCTGGTGGTGGCGGCAGTGTGGCCCCCGATGGTCCACACCATCGCTCTCAATCTGCTCCCCGGCGCTGTGGTCGTGGCGCTGGTCCACATCCTCTTGCTTGTGTTTCCCCATCGGCTTCCGGCCGCGGGCCGTCCAGCCGCCCGTCATTGGCCCTGACCTCGACACGCCAGCTCTGGTCGCGGAGGGTGCGCTCGGCAGGAACGCTGTCTTCGTCCTTCGGCGAGCGCTCAGCTTTCTTCGACGAACCACCGGGCAGCGGCGGTCTTTCCACCGCTGTCCGTGACGTCCAGCTCCAGGGTTCCGATGTCTTCGGAGCCCAAAGTCAACGTCGCGCTGACCTGCTCCGCGGTCTCCAGGGGAATCGCCGCACCACGCTCAGGATCCAGGGCGACGCCGTCGACGCTCCAGGTAAACGTCAGGCTCGCGACGTCCTCATCTGTCACGACCACAACGATCTGGCCGAGGCCGTTGGCCAGGATGAGCGTCTCTTCTGCGGGAGGCTCGACCTCTACAAACACCGGCGGGAGGTTCACGGCATCCCGGGCACTCCCCAGATCACACGCCAGCACGCTCAGGATCGACAACGCCCACATCTCAGCTCTCCGCAGATCAACGATCTGAGCGTATCCGGCTCGAAGGGTTGCGGACGGAGTTTACGGCTCCTCGACGTTGAATTCGCTCTCATCATCTATCAATGCCATCACGCTCCAGATCGAGCCCCTTGCTATCGGGGCTGGACGCCTCCGACTTCAGCAAAGCAGGCTCATCGGTGTGGGTGTCGCGCATGAACTGCGCGAGGGGTTTCCCAGCGTGGGTCGAAAAGTGACCACAAAGCCAGACCTGGCGAACCAACCAGGACCGCTCAGCGAGACCGACGTCGATCGGCATCGAATCTCAAGCGCCGCGATCAGCCGTTCGGATGCAACATCACCTTGCCGTTTCGGCGCCCGCCCATCGACCGGGCGATGGCATCTCCGAGCTGATCAAAGGTATAGCTTGAGTCCACCGCAGTGATCAGTTGGCCGGAGACCACAAGCGGCACGATCTGCGCGAAGAGCGCCTGCTTGTCTTCGCTGCTGGCTTCGGCGAACCACTGGGACAGCCAGAATCCAGACATCGTGATCTGCTTGAAGATGAGGTCTTTGGGGGCGATGGGTGCCGGCTCCGTCACCACCTGGCTGTAGCTTACGAGCACGCCACCCATGCCCAGCGCATCGACCAGCAACGCAAAGGTGGGCCCACCGACAGCGTCCAGCGCGAGCTTGATGGGGGCACCGCTGGTGGCCTCCGAGATGCGGGCCACGAGGTCATCGGTTCCCACCAGAACAACGTCTGCGCCGATCTTCTTGAGATCGCTGACGACCTCTTGTCGGCGCACGAGGTTCACCGTTCGCAAACCGCGAGCCCTGGCGAGCTGGACCACGGCGGATCCCACAGCAGAGTTGGCGGCAGATTGCAGCACCCAGTCGCCCTCCTGAAGATCAGCGTAGGCGGTCAGCATGAGATACGCGGAGGCCGGGCTGGACACCAGCATGGCGAGCTGATCGAGATCGCCTGCCGGCAGGGGGACGAAGGCCGTCGCCGGAGCGGTGATTTGTTGGGTCCAGGTCCCCCCTCCGGCGACGAAGACGGTGCTGCCGACTGAGAGGTGCGTCACCCCCTCACCGACTTCAACCACGCGGCCCACGCCCTCCCCCCCCGGCGTCGCCGGCAGGGCTGGCGTTTTGCCATACATGCCCATCACCTGGAGCACGTCAGCGTTGTGGATGGGCGCCGAGAGCACCTCAACCCGAACCTCTCCCGGTCCAGGCGAGCGCGGATCACGCTCCACCACGGTGAGGACTTCAGCGGGGTTGCCAGGCTCTTTGTACATTACGGTCTTCATGTGGCCTCCAATGTGTGCGTTATTGCTAAAAATAGATTAATCAGCACGAAAACCTGGTCAACTGTTAAAAAATGACCCTCGCAATTGCAAATTCTGCAACAGTCTTTAAGGAGACACTGTGGACAAACTGCAGGCCATCCGCTTCTTCGTAAAGCTTGCCGATACCCTCAGTTTCAAGAGAACAGCGCAGTATTTTCGGGTTCCCCCCTCGACGGTCTCCCGATCCATCAAGGCGCTGGAGGGCGAGCTGGGGGCGCAGTTGGTCGAACGCACCACGCGACAGGTTCGCCTGACCGAGCTCGGTGAGTGGTACCGCAGCGAAGTGGTAGCGCCGCTGCGGGCGCTGACCGCAGCAGACGAGCTGGTGGGCGTCCGCTCCCGAGAAGCCCAGGGCACCCTGCGCATCACCGCGCTGCCTGGATACGGCGAGTCCCGCCTCTTCGCGGTCCTCAACCGCTTCCGCGTTGCCCACCCGCGCATCGTCTGTGATGTCGAGTTTACCGACCGCTACCTGGACCTCTCGGCCGGCGACATCGACGTCGCCTTGCGGGCAACGGCAGATCCGCCGGAGTACCTTGTGGCCAGGCACCTCCACAAGCACCGGTTCGTGTTGGTCGCCGCTCCCGACTACCTCGCTCGAAACGGGCGCCCGACGACGGTGTCCGCGGTGCAGGAGCACGCCGCGATCGTGTATCGGGGCCCCGCTGGGGTCGCCCCCTGGTTGGCGATGCTTCCGAACGGTGACACGATCGTGGTGCCGCGCAACCCGGTGTTGCTGACCAACCACGCGCGGCTCTTGATGCAGGCTGCCCTGGCCGGAGAAGGCCTCGCCTTCCTTCCAGAGTGGGGCGTCGCAGATGCGCTTCAGGACGGCTCATTAGAGGAGATCACCCTCAAAGACGCCCGGCTCGTGGTGACCCGGGGGCCCCAGATGAGCCTCTACCTGCTCTACCACCCCCGGAAAGCGCGCCTGGGAAAGGTCCGCGCGGCGGTAGATTTCCTGACCGCAGCGCTCAGCCACTCACCCTCACCCGACGGTGATGGTCGCCCCTCTCCCGTCGGATCAGAGTGACGCAGAATATTCTCTATCGTCTTTCATGATCGAGGTTGTTCATCAACATCCGAAGCGCGGCTTCGTGCTCTCCGCCCTTGCACCGCGGCGCTGTCCTCCGCGGCGCTCGAATCACGCGAGCCATCCTGTCGTCCTCATTGGTGTTCGCGGATGGCTCTCCTGGCATACTCTCCACAACCAAGGAGGAGACCCCGATGACCCACCCTTCCCCCATATTGTTGTTCACACTGTCGCTGATGGTGGCCTGTGATGGCGCAGACACCAGCGCCCTGGAGTCTGACCTGGACGAGACCCGCGCGGCCCTGGACGCCGCCGAGGCGCGCATCGCAGACCTGGAGACCCGACTGACCGCGCTCGAGGGCGGCGGGTACCTGACGGCGAGCGACCTCACCGGGCTGGCCACCGAAGCGTATGTGGACACACAGACCAGCGGATTGCTCGACGGCGTCCCCACAGACGCCGATCTGGACGCGTTAACTGCAGAGGTCGACGCCATCGACACCCGCGTCGCGGTCCTCGAGGCCTCGCCCACGCCCGCTGTCATCTCGGCGCTCGCGCCCTACCTGCAGGTCAACGCCGGCCGGAACGAAGTCATCTTCACCGGCGCCAACGTCCTGATCCAATCCGGCGCGGGGAGCACCGATGACAACGGTTCTCTGACCGGGCTCGGAAACCTCATCATCGGCTACAACGGCATCGACGGGGACACGCGAACCGGAAGCCACA
>JBCBLB010000157.1:0-15664 GCA_038520555.1 Myxococcota bacterium
GGAGAGCAGGTTGCTCAACACCTGCCGAAGCCGGATCGGGTCGCCGTATACATGGGGGGGCACCTGCGAATCCAACCGGTGGCTCAGCCTGACGCCCCGCTCAGACGCCAGCGGACCAAACAGGGCGCTGAGCTCTTCCATCAACTCATGAAGCGGGAAGGCGATGGTCTCGATGCTGATCTTGCCAGACTCGATCTTCGCCGTGTCCAGGATGTCGTCGATGATGACCAACAGGCTGCGCGCGGAGCGCTGGGCGATCTCCAACGAGCGGCGGTGCTCCGGGTGGAGCCCGCCGTCGTCGATGACCAGCTCGATCATGCCCAGCACGCCGTTCATCGGGGTGCGGATCTCATGCGACATGTTGGCCAGGAAGCGGGTCTTGGCCTGCCCCAGCGACCGCTCGGACTCGGCGACCTCCCAGGCGCTCCGAAGGTCGGCCTCCTGCTGTCGCAGCTGCTCCAGCTGCGCGCCGAGCTGCTGCCCCATCTTCAAGACGGCACGGCTGGTCTGGTCGATCTCATGGATAGCGGACGCGATGGGGGCGTGCGAATACTGGCCCGAGACGATCTCTTCGACCACCTGGCGCAGCGCCAGCAGCGGCCCGGAGACGACCGAGACCTCCCGCTGGGCCCGCCGATACAGCACGAACAGGAAGATGCCATAGAAGCCGAGCAGGCCGGCGCAGAGCACCCAGCCAAGCTGAAACGCCATTTGTTGGGAAGTGTCCGCGTTCGCGAACACCTGCTCTTCCGGAGCCACAATGACCAACCACCATCCGGTTGCTTCCAACCGGGTCCATGAGACCAGCCGCACGCCCTTCTCCGGCGTCAGCGGCAACCGGTCGAAGCCAGCGGGCGTGTCCTGGAACAGCCCACGGAGCGCGGTCAGATCATAGGTGTCGGGTTTCAGGGTATCTTCGACGATCGCGTCGGTATATTCGTGATCGGTCAGCTCCTGGATATCAAAGTCGGCTTCCGCAGCCGCGGGCATCGCCAGCACCGTGCCGCTGTCCCCCAACAGCATCGCATAGCCCCCCCAGGGGATCTTCATATCGAGCACATCGTCGATCATGGTCTGCAGGGTGATGTCCGCCCCAACGACCCCTTCTAAAAAATCTCCGCGATAGACCGGCGCGATCGCGGACATGATCCATCCTGCACCAGCCGGATCCAGGTAGGCCTCCGTCCACACCACTTCCCGAGCCGGGTTATGGGTCGCATCCGCCTCATAATAGAAGTTGTAGGAGGATAAGTCCATTTTCTCCGGAAAACCGGAGACATCGATGGGTGGATAGATCCGGTTGAGGGCATCGAATGTGTTGAAGTAAATCTGTACGATAAGGGGATTGGCCTCTTGAAGATGCCGCATCACCGGATCGAGCTGGCTGAGTTGCTGGGCCTTCGACTGCTGCGCTGGGCCGATCGGATACAAGCCGCTGTAGAACACCGACGCATGGCCCGGCGGGACCTCACGGAGCACATAGGCCCCGGTGTCTGAGAACGTATACAGCGCCTGCATCTGTGGTGGGGGAACGTAGGGGACGCGAAAGGCCTGATCGGTTTGTTGGGAGAACGCGGCGACGATCTGGCGCACACCGTCCAGGCGCGCGTCCAACACCTTGCGCTCGGTCTGGGCCAACGCCTCCAGCCGTCGCGTCGAGAGCTGCTTCATCGAGTCGATCGCCGCATCATGTGTGAACACGCTCACGGCGATATACGAGACCAGCAGCGCGGCCTCGACCAAAAACAACGGGAGCAGGGTGGTCGCCACAAAGGTGCGCCATGTCCACTGCCCCAGCGTCAATCTCTGATCCGTTGTCTTCTCCATTGTTTGATTGTCTTCGGCATCCTGCCGGGAGGGTTGATGATCCGATGCCGGGACAACCGGATATCCATTCTCTCTCTCTCGACCGCTTCCCTGGAGGGCTCATCGGTGGAGACGTCGACTTTACGGGTGCTCTGGGCCAGTCTGTGGTGAGGTCGGATGCAGCGCCATCTTCAGGGGTGCCGGCTCATGGGAGCCGGGCGCCGCTTCCCAGGCGTGATCGAAGGATTCCAGGAAGTTGTTTTCAGATAAAATCGTTGAGGAGTCGACCGTCCTACAAAAGCATCAGCGCTGGAAGATCTCGGCGATGTTCCAGCGCGCAATGGGCCGATCGGTGGTCGGATCAGTGGTTTTCGCATAGGCGGTGACGGTGAAGACCTGTTCCCAGTCGTAGCCGGTGCCGTCGAGCCTGGGCAGGTGCGGGGTGCTCTTCCACAGCCGGACATACAGCGCCCGGTCTGCCAGCGGCTCGGCCCAGAGGTCGTACTGGTCGGGGCGAGCCACCCCGGGCAGCGCCCGCGCCGGCACGCCGCCGTAGAAGTGGATCAGGGCGGCTTCCTGGTAGCGCTCGGTGTACACCTCATCGATGCCCCAGGCGCGCACCGACTCGCCCAGGGTCTGTCCCCCTTCGAGCCGATGGAGCGGATCGATGGGCAGGTCGACCAGCGGCCGCACCGCGTGGGCGAGCACGAGGCCACACAGGGCGAGGTTCACCCCGGCGCCGACGCTGCCGGCGCGACGCCACCGTGGCGTCATCTGGCTCGCGCCCAGGATCGCGCCCAGCCACGCAGGCGCGGACCAGTTCGCCTCTCCGCCAGCCCAGATGGCGACGATCATCACCGGCAGCGAGGTCCACCAGCACAGCCGCTCGCGTCGGTCTCCGCGCCAGCCCCTCGCCCAGAAGCCGCCACAGACGATGGCCAGGATGGGGCCTGCGAGGCCGAACTGGGCAGCGATGAAGTCCAGTCGCCGCGGCGCCTCGGAGACGTGGTTCAGCTGGAACGCCCAGCTCACCAGATCATGGGTCCAGTTCCACCATGCGTTGGGCAGGTAGACGACGAAGGCGATGGCTGCAGCGATCCAGGGGCCCCGTGTGCGCAGCGCCTTCGGGTCGGCCAGCACAATGAGCGGCAGCAGCAGGACGCCGGTGTACTTCGACAGCATCGCCAGCCCGCAGGCGAGCCCGACCAGCGGCCACCGGCCCTGGATGGCTGCGACCAGCCCGAGCGCCCAGGCGGCGAGCAGGGGCACATCGGGGGTCGCCAGGATCCCGCCGAGGAAGAACAGGGGCAGGCTGACGAGCATCAAAGCGGTGAGCACCCGCTCGGTGCTGGCGAGGACCATCACGCCGACGGTCACTGCGCCCAGCAGCAGCCCGCCGATCCGCACCCCGGCCTCCGTGTCGCCGACGATCGCCGTGCCGGCCCGGATGACCCATGCGATGGCCGGGGGGTGATCGAAGTAGCCGGCGGCCAGCCGCTGACCCCACACCCAGTAGTAGGCCTCATCCTCGGCGAGGCCCAACTGCACCGCGAAGACCAACCGGATCGCAGTGACCAGGGCGAGGAGCAACAGGACCTGGGTGATCTCACCGCGCGGGCTCATCGACGGATGATCTCCATCAACGCATCGGCAGCGCGCTCGGCGGCGCCGCCTTCACCCAGGGCGTCAAGGGAGACGGGCTGCGTCCGTGGGAGGGCGAGCACCGCGTCGGCGATGTCCTGAGACGAGAAGTTCTGGAGGAACTCGGGCACCACAGCCTTCCTGGCCAGGATGTTGGGCAGCGAGATGTGCTCGACCCCGTTGACCAGCCACCGCCCCAGGTGGTAGGTCAGCGGCTGGACGCGATGGGCGACGACCTGGGGCACCCCCATCACCGCAAGCTCAAGGGTGACGGTCCCGCTCTTGGTCAACGCGGCGCGCGCCGTCCTCAAGGACTCGACGCCCGCACCGACGCGCTTGACGTAGGGAGGCAGGGGCGGAAGCTGCGCGGCGAGCTCATCACGCAGCGGCATCAAGAAGCGGGCGGTCGGAAGCTCGGCGCGGATCCGTTCGGCTGCAGTGAGGAAGTCGGGAAGGATCCGGCGCATCTCCTGCCGCCGCGAGGCGGGCAGCAGCCCGAACAGATCGGGATCCACCGGTCCAGTTCGGGGCAGGACCCGATCGCGGACGGGGTGGCCGACGAACCGGACGTCGAAGTCGTCTGGGTAAAGCGCCGGTTCGAAGGAAAACAAACAGAGCAGCGCGTCGAGGGTTCGGGCGATCTTGTGGACGCGCCGGGGGCGCCACGCCCAGACCTGCGGGCTGACATAGCCGACGGCGATAACGCCCCGCTTCCGGGCCCGGGCGGCGATGGGCAGGTGGAAGTCAGGGCCGTCGATGACCACGAGCAGGTCTGCGGGCGCCGTGAGGGTCTGGGACAGGCGTGTCGAGGCGGCGCGGATGCGGGAGGCGTTGCGGAGGACTTCGGTGATGCCCATCGCAGCGACGTCTTCCATCAGGGCGACCGGCGCGACCCCAGCTGCGCGCATGGCGGGACCGGCGACGCCGCGTGCATCGACCGGGCCCCGCGAGCGGAGCGCAGCGAGCAGCTCTGCGGCGAGGCGGTCGCCAGAGGGCTCAACAGCCGAGAGGATAAGCTTCAACACCTCTTCGACCTATCCTCGCGGTATCGCGCTCTCCACCATCTCGATCGGGGTGCGCCCTCTGGATCTGGTGCACCCCGCCCATTTCGCAAGCCGGACGGCGTATCAGTTTGAGGTGGTGTCGCCGATCATGGCCCACGTCACCCACAGGAGGGCGGCCTGACGCCGGGTCTCCGGCGTCAACCCAGAGACCACGACCGTGGGGCCAGGCTCGTTGGTCTGCAGCATGCCGGCAGCATCGAACGCGAAGGTGCGCTCATCGGCCACGATCGTTCCGTCCTGATCGATCTTGACCGGGTGGACGGTCCGGCCGGTCGAGGTCTCGGTCACGACCTGGCCATCGGGCAGCAGACGGATCGTCTCGCCGGGTTCGCTCTTCGAGATGAGCCGTCCGTCTGTGTACACCTGCCCTGCATCCTCCAACGGCTCATTGAGCAGCCGCACCCGAACGATGCCTGTCGATGTGGTCTCCATCACCACGTGTTCATCGATGGAAAACGACAACGCGCCGAGGGTGAGTGTCTCGGGCGCTGAGAGAGACGCCATGGGTTGCTCCGGTGCATTCGGCTTGGGAGTGGCACAGGCGAGCGCAATCAGAAGAGAAGAGATGATCATTGGACCTCCACAGTGCCTGCGGATGTAAACGCATTGACCTTTCCATCCCCAAAGACTTCGAGCATGATCATGGCGTGTCTGGCATCCTGGTTGAGATGAATCGCGCAAGACTGCCAGAGAACGGTATCTTCGACGTAGGTCTTTCCGTCTGCCGGGATGCCGACTGCGATCGGTGCGTCACAGTCCAGGCGGACGTCCCACTCGAACCAGCTCTTCGCAGTCAGCGTGAGCGAACGCGGTGTTCGGACGACCTCGGGGAACCCATCAACAGCAGTGGTGGTCGCACGGCCGTATGTCGCATCGACGGTGAATGAAATCTCTGCCTCGTCCCCGCCGAACAAGCGGTTGGCGTCTGGTGTGAACAGAAGGGTCTTGCTGATCTGGCCTGCCTCTCCAAGGTCTGCGGCCAGCGTGACGTCTGAGATCGACAGCTGATCGGTGCGCTCCCAGGTTCCGATCTCCTGTCCGGATTGGGTGACGTTGATGGCGCGGCCGCCCAGCAGGCAGCCGCTGGCCAGCGTGCCAACGGTCGCCCATCGAACGATGGGCTTTATTTTTGAATACACGGTTATCCCTCCGTGATACGGATTTCGTTCCGCCCAGCTCGATCTTATCGAGTCCGCGCACCCCTCGGATCGGAGGTGTTCATCCAAATTCTCTTAAGTCTTATTTGTAAGACAATTTTGGTTTGTTTAACGATTGTTTAAAAGGGGCGGGTGTTCGTTACAGGTCGGCCTCGATCTGTTGGAGCAGCGATTGGAACTTGGCCGAGTGAAGGGTCCCCGCCGTCTCCGCGAGGGCGCGTCCCCGCGCGAGCCACTGTTTCGCGCCGGCACGATCGCCTTGCGCCTTTGAGAGCGCCGCGCGGCGACAGCACACCACCGCAGACACCATCGGGCTGTCCATCTCGGTCTCCAGCTCTGTGGCACGATCGAGCCAGCGTGCGGCGTGATCGAGCTCTCCCCGAAGGAGATACAGCTTGGAGAGCGCCGCGTAGTCCGAGAGGATGATGCTGCCCCATCCCCACTTCGTCGACAGCGTGATGGCGTCTTCGAGGCGTCGCTGTGCGGCCGAGAGGTTTCCTTCAGACAGCTCCAGGTGCCCCAGGCCACTCAGGGTGAGGGCTTCGACCCGCTTGTTCGCGGCACGTTGTGCCAGGGCCAGCGCGCGCTCAAGGTACTGCCGCCCCTCTGCGAGGTGATCACAGGCGATCTTCCATGAGCCGTAGTTCGACAAGACGACGGCTTCGTTGCCCACATCGCCGAAGCGGCGCACGATCGCCCAGACCTCTTCAAAGTGAACGAAGGCGTCATCATGGCGTCCTGTCTTGGCGAGGCAGAGCGCCAGCCCATGAAGCGCCTTGGCGTAGGTGCGGCTGTACCCGTCCCCCGCAGCACGGCATAGGTCGAGCGCCGACCGGTATCGTGTTTCGGCGCGTTGGGGCTGGCGGGACAACCTCGCGCCGGCGAGGGTGATCAGCGCCTCGGCCTGTTCCATCGCGCTGTCATCGCCGCTGGCGCGGAAGCGATCCACCGCGCGCGCGGCGTGGCCTTCGGCTTCTTCCTGGTCGCCCTGGGTCAGCGCGCGGTGGCTCAATCCCAGCGCGACTTCTCCCTGGCCGTGAAGATCACCATCTCGCCGGAACGCTGCCAGCGCGCGCGCGAAGCTTCGATTTGCGGCGCGAAACGCCATCTGGCGGAGCTGGTGCCGGGCGAGCGCCAGGTGGAGCGCGCCCTGATCCGCCGGAACCGCAGCCGCGTCGAGCGCCTCCTCGATGAGCGCGACGCCATCCGTATGCCGCCCCAGGACATGGTACTGCCGGGAGAGCGCCACGGTGAGGCGGCGGCGATTCTCATCATCGAGCCCAGGGTGTGCCCGGAGGAACGCGACCACCGCGTCTGCGGAAGGTGCGATCGGACCCATGATCATCGACAGCTCTGCGAGGAAGGCGAGCACGCCCGCGGACCGTTCGATGTCACCGCTCGCCTCCAGCGTTCGCTGCGCGGCGCGCAGATCATCTCTCTCCGAGATGCGCGCCATGCGGCGCGCGGGCGAGCCCAGCTCTTCTTTGATGGCAGCAACGGTGCCGAAGCGCGCAAACCACGCCGCATGCCGGGCGCGCGCAGGCGTGAGATCGGCGGCCTCGGCGGCCTCACTGGCGAAGGCGCGGATCGATGCGAGCATCGAGAGCCGAGGAGGGCCGTCACGCTGCGGGTAGAGCCGGAGCATGCTGTGGTCGAGCAGCTGCTGGAGCACATCGGGGATCCAGGGCGTGTCGTCGGTCGCACACACCGCCGCCGCGGCTTCGAGCGTGAACGGCGCACAGAAGACGCTGAGGGCGGCGAGCGTGCGTTGCGCAGGGGCGTCGAGCAGCGCCCATGAGCCCTGCAACGCTGCGCGAAGGCTTCGATGCCGGGGAGCGAGGCCCAGGCCGCCGCGAGAGAGGACGTCGAGCTGCTGCTGGAGGGCATCGGTGAGCTGGTCGGCGTCCATGACACGGGCGCGATTGGCTGCCAGCTCGATGGCGAGCGGCAGACCGTCCAGCGCATCCACCAGCCGCCCGAGCGCGGCCGGGGAAGCGTCGAACGTGCTGCGCACTGCTTGCGCGCGATCCAGAAACAACTGGACCGCGTCACCAGGCGGTAATGGCTCCAGATCGAACACACGCTCATCGGAGAGCCCCAGGCGGCGCCGGCTGGTGATCACGATACGGAGCGCCGGCGCTGCGGCACGCCAGCGCCCCACCGTCTCTGGCGCCGCACCGACCGCCTGTTCAACGTTATCGAAGACGATGAGCGCATCCCCCAGCGCATCCAACGCATGATCGAGAGTCTGAGCCGGATCGGCGGTGTTTAAGGGACATCCCACCGCGATTGAGACCGCCCGCGCGATCTCGTCTGGCGTGACCGCCTCAGACAGATCGACGAAGACCCCTTTCAACAACGTCATCTCCAGCAGCGCGAGCGCGAGCCGCGTCTTCCCCATCCCTGCCGGCCCCAAAAGCGTGATCAGTCCTGGCGAAGAAAGCTGCCCGGTGAGCGTCTTCAGCTCATCGGTTCGCCCGATAAAATCGGTCCGCGGTGTCGGAAATGACCGTGCCCTGGGCTCAACCTCCAACCAGAACCGATAGCCGGCGCCCGGGCTGTTCAGGATATGGGTGGGCCGGCGTGGATCTGGCTCGATCTTTTTTCGCAGCCGATTGATGGTCACATACACCGTATGGGTCTGGGTGCTGGGGCGGACATCCCAGACATGCTCCAACAACTCACCCTGGGTGATCAGTCGGTTGGGGTTGGCGACGAAGTATCGCAGCAGCGCATGCTCGATAGGGGTCAGTCGGATCCGGGTGGTGTCGCGTAGCACTTCACGAGCGACAAAATCGATCGTCACCGTGTCCAGTCCCAGCAACTCCACAGATCCCTGCGCCATCGAAGACAACCTATCTGGTCGCAGTCGGGCTTGTTGCGTCGTCCCGACGAAACCTGCAATGGATGTGTCTGATGATTCTTACAGGGCAGCATAGATCCATCATCGTTTTAAAGGTAATGTCGGTGGGCACTGCGATCGGGCCGATCTCTTACCCACAGGATCATCGGCCAGAACCTTTACCCAGTCGGATCGGGGCCTGGATATGTCGAGCGGAGATGATGGGGGTCAGAGCGGAAAAGGCGATGAAGGCAAGCCCTTCAGCGAGCCCGTCTATGAGATGTTCTGGGATTGCGAGTATTGTGGCGCGGAGAAGCTCCTCGGGGTGACGCACCGGCACTGCCCGCAGTGTGGCGCGGCGCAAAACCCACAAGCGCGCTACTTCCCCCCTGACGAAGAGAAAGTCGCCGTCCAGAACCACGTCTATGTCGGCGCGGACTGGCACTGTGAGAGCTGTGGGACGCCCAACAGCAACAAGGCTGAATTCTGCACCAACTGCGGCACCCCCAAAGACGGCAGCAGCAAGGTCAAGCTCGCACACGAGCGCGAAGAAAAGAAGGCGCCCCCGCCCTCGCCGCCGCCCCAGGCGTCTTCTGGCGGCGGTGGTGGGATCTTCCGCTACATCATGGGGTGCGGCTGTGTCGGCATCATCGGGATGATCTTGCTGGGCATCGTCTCGATGTTCTGGACCCGGTCGGACTCGGCGACGGTCCTCGCCCACAGCTGGGAGTACACCATCCAGATCGAGGAGTATGCGGCGGCGAGCGGGGACGGATGGTGCGATTCGATGCCTTCGAAGGCCTACGACGTGAGCCGTCGGCAGAAGCAGCGCGACACCCGGCGTGTCCAGCGCGGCGAGACCTGCAGAACGAAGAACGTCGACAACGGCGACGGCACCTTCCGTCAGGTCCAGGAGTGCACGCCGAACTACGTCGAAGAGCCGATACTCGACGACTACTGCTCCTACACGGTCGACAAGTGGACCAACGGCCGGCTGGCGAAGGCGTCGGGCGCGGACCTGTCCCCGCAGTGGCCACAGACCAACGTGCGGGCCTGCTCGCGGGTGGCGCTCGGCTGCCTGCGCGAGGGCACGAAGAGCGCCAGTCACATCGTCAAGCTCAAAGACAGCGGCGGCACCACCCATGACTGTACGGTCTCGGAGTCTCGCTGGCGGGCGCTGAAGGATGGCACCAGACTCGACGTTCAGAAGAAGGTTATCGGCGGCGGTCTGGACTGCAGCTCGATCTGACCTTCTCGGCGAGGGCCATGGCCGCGAGGGCCTCTGAGCCGGTGCAGGGGTAGGGCCCCTCGCCGCGGACCGCCCGTAAGAACGCACCCTGTTCCTCAAAAATCGCGTCCTGGTCGGGCACATGGACGGCTTGCGGGGTGAGGTCTCGCGCTCCCCAGTCGACCCGATGCAGGGACTTCGCGCGCAGGTCGGCGCTCCAATATGCGCCAGCGTCGACGACCCGCAGGGTGCGCACGGTCTTGTGGGAGACCCGAGAGGCGGTGAGGGTGGCCACCGCCCCGCCGATCTCGATGCGTGCGTTGATGATATCGATCTCATCAGTCATCACGCCGATTCCAATGGCGCGCAGATCGGTGACGGGCTGGCCGAGCATCCACAGCATGAGATCGAGGTCGTGGATCATCAGATCGGCGATGACGTCGACGTCAGCGCCACGGCGTTGGAAGGGCGCGAGGCGCTCGGCCTCGATGAAGCGCGGCTTGATGCGGCGGAGGGGGGCGAGGGCGGGGTTGAAGCGCTCGACGTGTCCGACGCTCAGGTGGTTGTGCCTCGCCAGAGCAGCGGCGGCGTCGAGGGTGTGGGCGAGGGGCTTCTCCACGAGGCACGGCACGCCGGCCTGAAGCAGCGGCGCGGCCACGGCGTGGTGGGTCGGCGTGGGGGTGGCGACGATGGCGAAGTCGGGCTGGCGCGTCAGGGACGGGGTCAGGCCGAGGGGCGGATCGATGATGTCCACGTCGACGCCCCGCTCGCGGAGCTTTCGGGCGTGGATGGCGCCCATATGGCCGTGCCCGAACAGCGCGCCGCGGAGGGGACGTCTGCTCATGCTCATTCGGTGGGTACGTCGGTTCCAGCCGAGCGGCAGATGCCCCGGCGGCTCTCTTCGATGAACCGGACCAGCTCCTGCACTTCGGCGACGTCGGCGTAGACTTCGCGGACCTGCTCGACGGCGACGCGCAGCGGCTGGTTGTGCTGGAACAGCTCGCGGTAGGCGGCGCGGAGGGCCTGTAGCGTCTCCAGCGGCAGCCCCCGCCGTCTCAACCCGACGACGTTGAGGCCGAACAGCCGGGCCCGATCGCCTTGCGCGATGGTGAAGGGGGGCACGTCCTGGGCGACCTTGGCGCCCCCGCCGAGCATGGCGCATCGGCCGATCCGGCTGCGCTGGTGCACGGCGCTCAACCCGCCGAGGATGGCGTAGTCTTCGACGATGACGTGGCCCGCCAGCGACGCGCAGTTCGCGAAGACGCAGTGGTCACCGACCTGACAGTCATGGGCGATGTGTGAGTAGGCCATCATCAGGTTGTGGTCCCCGACACGGGTGAGCCCACCGCCGGCGGCGGTGCCGCGGTTGGCGGTGGAGAACTCGCGGAAGATGTTGTCGGATCCAATCGACAGCGCGGTCTGTTCGCCCGCGTACTTCTGGTCCTGGGGGGGCTGTCCGATGACCGCGTGCGGGAAGAAGCGGGTTCGCGGACCGACATCCAGCGGCCCGTCGAGCACGGCGTGGGCGCCGACCTGAACCCCCGCTGACAAGGTGACGTGTTCGCCGATGACGGCGTATGGGCCAACCAACACGCCGTCGGCGAGCTGCGCCGACGGGGAGATGACGGCGGTGGGATGAATCGACATGGACCCCACTTATCCACACATGGCGGCTATCGGAACAGGTCGAAGAAGGCTTTCTTGCGCTTGGTCTCCTGGTTCTCCACGCCGGTGAAGTGGTGGGCGAGTCGGGCGAAGTCCATGCTCAGGTCCGAGCGGGGGGCGTTCTCGCGGATCGTCTGCCCCCGCTCCAGGGCATCAGACACGTTTTGCCAGTCGTTGGCCAGCACATCGAGCAGGGTCACCCCGATGGTCCGCTCGATGCGGGTCAGGTTCTCGCGGCTGCGGTCGTGACATCGGTTAACGATGCCCTGAACGTCGGTGCGCTCAGGGTCCAGGGCGCGGATCGCTTCCAGGCGACGGCGGGCCCCGAGGCGGGCGGCCAGCTGCTCGGTGAGGACGATGAGCCGACGATCGGCGACCGAGCAGGCGGCCATCGACACCTCATTGACGGCGCTTCCACAGTCGAGGATGACGAAATCGTACCGCTGCCGCAGGCGCTCGATGAGGTAGACGACCTGCTCGGCGCTGACCGGGTCTGCGTTCTCCAGATCCCCATCCAGCCCCAGGACGCGGAACCCGTTGCGGTGGGCGGGCGGCTTGTCGACCAGCGCGTGGTCTTCGGTCGCAGAGGCCCGAGTGAGGAAGTACAACGTCGTCGGCTCGGGCTTGACATCGACCACAACCGCCACATCACCCATATACAGGTTCAGATCCACCAGGATAAGCCGGCGCTTCTCATCTTCATGAGGGGCCAGGGCGTCGACGAGGTTGCAGGCGACCGTGGTGGTCCCCACTCCGCCCTTCGCCCCGATGAGGGCGACCACTTCGCCTTCGATGACGTCCGTGTCGGTGCGGGTCTGCAAGGCGCTGAGCGCCCGGCGGATGTCCTGGGGGCAGTCGGGCAGTACCACGAAGTCTGCGCAGCCCGCCGTCGAGATCAGCCGAACCAGCGAGGGCGACTCGGCGTCGATAAGCGCGATCACGATGACCTTGGGGTACAAGGCGCGAAGCTTCTGGATCGCGGTGAGGCGAAGGCTGGGGTGCCGGTCGATATACGCCGCCAACACGTCGGGCGGTTCGGACGCGATGGCTTCTTCAATGTGTGTCCAGTCCGGGACGATCATCTGTGGCGCAGCAAGGCCTTCGGCCATCTCAAACAGGCGGTTCGCGGAACGCTCTCCCATCCCGACGATCATCATTCGCATCGACCACTCCAACAGCGAGCATCAATACTGAAGATAATCGATGAGCGCCCTGGGATCAGGTGCCGCCTCCCACGCGTCGATGACACCGTCGGCCGGTGTCCGCCCTGCACGAACGTTTTCTTCGAGCGGATCGAGCATCGCCGCGGCCCCTGGATCGACCCGCGTCAGACCCTTACGTGCCGCTGTCACCACTGACTGCGCCCAATGGTGCAGGCGCTGGCCACCGACTTCCGCTTGAAGCCCGCGCTGGCAGGCGGCCAAAAACCGCGCCTCGCGATCGGCGTGCTTCATGAAGTCATCGACGATCGCAAGCCCCTCATCCAAAGCGCCCTCGTCATAGAACAGCCCGGTGAACAGAGCGCAGAACGCCACAGCCAGCGGCAGCGGCACACAGTCAGCACCGCGGACCTCGATCGTGCGCTTGATGCGCACCTCGGGGAACACGCTGGTCATATGCAGGTCCCAGTCGGCTACAGAAGGCCTCTGTCCCGCGATGCCCGCCTGCATGAACGAACGGAACGAGCGCCCTTCCGCCGGCAACCACACTTCACCGCTCTTATAGAACATCATCGGGACATCGAGAAGGTAGTCGACCCATCGCTCATGGCTGTAGTCGTCCCGAAGCCCAGGCGGGAAGCCGGTGCGGTCAGGATCGGTCTTCGTCCAGATGTAGCCCCGGTAGCTCTGATAGCCGGTCAGCTGACCGGCATACATCGGAGAGTTGGCGAACATCGCCGTGGTCAGCGGTGCGAGCCCGGCAGACAGCCGCACCTTGCGGGCACAGTCCGCCTCATCGGCGTAGTCGTAGTTACACTGGACGCTGGCGGTGCCCTTCATCATGTAGTGCGCCAGCTCACCGGGCAGATACTGTTGCATGATCTGGTAGCGACCCTTGGGCATCCAGCCGATGTCCTCAATGCGGGCGAACGGGGTCAGGCCCGTGGCCAGAAGGGTCAGGGGCCGATCCGCGATGATCGACCGGATCTCATCCCGCTGCCGATAAGCCTCATCGGACAACGCCTTCAGTGAGGCGTGCGGGGCGCCGGACAGTTCGAGCTGGCCGCCGGGTTCCAGGGTGACGTTGGCCTTGTCGCGGAACAGTGCGATGGGGGTGTCCCCCTCACGATGAAGCGTCCAGTTGTATCGCTCGGCGAGGCGCTCCAGAATCCAGCGGATGCCGTCTTCGTCGTCATAGAAGACCGGCCGTCCGTCCGGGCGGACGACCGGGCGCTCGAACTCTCCACCGACCAGCCATCTGCCGCGTGGTGCGCCATAGGTGTGGAAGGTGGCCAGGATCTGTTCTTGGGTCAGCTCTGGTTGTTTCGACATGTGCGGGGTTTATCCGGGTTCGAAATTGTGGCGAATCCCCGAGCGGGTAACCAACACACGGTTTTCACAACCTTTGCAGTTGTATAGACGGATGGCCGCGCAATTGCAGGAAAGATACCCGGGGGTAAAAAACAGCGGGCATGTTAGAGAGCAGTGACGATTTTCACGAATGAGGAGCATTCGATGACGCCTGTTCGAGCGCTGTTGGCGATGATGATGTCTGGCCTTATCGGCTGTATTCCCGTCTTGGAAAGCTCGGACACCGGGCTTGAAAGTTGTGATACCTGGACCGCTCCTGAGAACGCCTGGACCAAATGGTCAACGAATAAGCCGCCCTGCCTTGAGTCGGAAGGCTACAATCAGGGACAGATTGTTCCCGATCTGCGCTTTGTCGATCAGTTCGGTGATGAAGTCGCCCTGTGGCAGTTCTACGGTCAGGTCATCGTCCTGGACTTCTCCACGATGTGGTGTGGTCCCTGCGCGGAGCTGGCGCGCGGTGTCGATCACACCTGGAAGAAGCATCGGGATGAGGGCTTCATGTACATCACCGTCCTCACCCAGGACCTCGTCAGCGATCCGCCAGACAATGACGAGCTGAACATCTGGGCCGACGACTACTCGATCACCGCGCCGGTCCTCTCGGACGAGCGGGGCTACTCCACCGAGATCATCCCCAACAACGCCTATCCACAGGTGATGCTGATCGACCGCACCATGCGCGTCAGCATCGAAGCCATCACCCCGCCCGAAGACGCCGCGGTCGATGCCGCGGTTCAAGCCGCGCTCTGAGCGGGGCTACTCGATCCGGGTGATGATGTGCAACCCCAGGGGGGTCTCGACGACCGCAGAGACGTCCCCGGGAGCCAGCGCGAAGGCGACCTCATCGAACGCCGGGACCATCTGACCGCGGGCGAACCACCCCAGATCGCCGCCGCGAGCGCCGGTCGGCCCGTCCGAATATTCGCGGGCCACGTCGGCGAACGCCGCACCGGATTCGAGCTGAGCGAGCGCCTGCGCCGCCCGCTCTCGGGCCTGGGCTTCGGTTCGATCGGCCTCCGCGCGCCGGACACCCTTCCACTGCACCAGGATGTGCGCCACATGCACTTCTTCCAGGGCCAGCCGCTGGATGAGGTGGAAACCGAACGGCGTCTCGACGATTCCGGAGATTTCGCCAACATTTAGTTGAAAAGCAACTTTTTCGAAGTCTTCATGCATCACGCCCTGCTCGAAGGCGCCGAGGTGCCCGCCTGTGATCTTGCTGGGCCCGTCCGACGCTTCCTCTGCCAACCGATCGAACGCGAGATCTTCCGCGCGCAGCCGGGCCTGGAGCCCCATGGCGCGCTCCAACGCGTCCCTACGGGAGCGGTTGTAGCGCGAACGCTCCGAATTCTCATGGGCGACCAGGATGTGCCGCGCGGCGATCCGTTGCGGCGCGTCGTCGGTGAGGGGCTGTGGGATCAAGAGCCCCTCTGCCGTCATCGGCGCTGCCGAAACCACGGGTACATCGGGCGCCACCAACGGTGCGTCCGCTGCCGGTGGTGCGGCGGGGGTGTCACAGGCGAAGGTCAAAATCAGCAGCAGGATCATCGGGAGGCAAAATAGCGCGCTGCTTTCCCGATGACACCCCACGAGACGGTGGACGGAGATGGTGGACGGAGATGGTGGACGGAGATGGTGGACGGGGACGGTCCGGATCGGGGAAGATGCCTCGGACGTCTTTGGAGGATGGTGATGGCAGAGCGTTCGACGAGCCCCGTCTCACAGCCCCC
>JBCBLB010000758.1:0-4443 GCA_038520555.1 Myxococcota bacterium
CGTCATCAACATCAAGGCGACGACCTACGAGCTGTGGGATGGCGATCCCATCCCCGAAGCCGATCGGATCGGCGGCCTGCTCCAGCTCACCGTTGATGGCAAGGACGTCGCCACCGAGCTGGTTGCCGCAGTGCCCTGGGTCGGAGCGGACGCGGTCGCGGTCGCGGTCGCGGCGGTGGACCCGGTCGATGAGGGGAGCAACCCCGAGTCGTCCGATGCGGTCGTTTTGACTGAGTCCCCGGCGCAAGGCGGAACGGGGCTGCTGAGTGCCCTGGTCATGGCCTTCATCGGTGGAAGCATCCTCAACGTGATGCCCTGTGTGCTTCCGGTCCTCACGCTCAAGCTGTACAGCCTCGTCGGACAGCAGAACATCTCCGACAGCGAGCGCCGGAACGCTGGATTGGCCTACACCGCAGGCATCCTGGCGAGCTTCCTGGTCCTCGCCCTCGCCATTCTCGGCGTCAAGGCGGTCAGCGGTGGCTCGGTGGGGTGGGGCTTTCAGTTCCAGTACCCCGGCTACGTCGCCGGGCTCGCCACCATCACCTTCCTGTTCGGGCTCAACCTGTTCGGTGTGTTCGAGCTGCCGACCCCCGGCGCCAACTCCGTCGCGCAGGCCTCCGCGAAAGAAGGCCTCACCGGCTACTTCCTGACCGGTGTGTTCGCCACGCTCCTCGCGACGCCCTGCTCGGCGCCGTTTTTGGGCACTGGGATGGGCTTCGCCTTCTCGCTCCCGAGCATCTGGATCGTCATCTTCTTTCTGGTCGCGGGCCTTGGGCTCGCCCTGCCGTTTCTGGTCATCGCCTTCGTACCCGCCATGATGCGGTTCTTGCCCCGGCCGGGGGCGTGGATGGACAGCTTCAAGCAGTTCCTCGGATTCACCCTCATCGCCACGACGGTCTGGCTCACCGACGTCCTCAGCGCGCAGATCGGCTCTGACGGCGTGACCGGCTTCCTCATCTTCCTCACCGTCGTCAGCTTCGCGGCCTGGATGTATGGCCGGTTCGGCTCGGCCATCCACACCATGCAGCGTCAGCTCAGCGTCCTCGGCGGCGCTGTCGGCGTCATCGCCGTCGGCGGGCTCGCCTTCGTCGACCTCAGCCCGCCGCAAGCCAGCGAGTGCGCACCGGCGATCGTGGACACCACCGCCCTGGACTTCTCCGAAGAGGTGCCCTGGCAACCCTTCAACCCCGATGCGATGGCCGCGACAGAGGGCAAGCCGGTCTTCATCGACTTCACCGCGGACTGGTGCTTCAGTTGTAAGGTCAACGAGCGGACGGTCCTCAGCACCCGGACCGTCCGCGAAGCCATGGAAGACAACGGGGTGGTCCCCCTCAAGGCCGACTGGACCAACAATGACCCCTACATCTCAGAGTGGCTGAGCAAGTACAACCGGGCGAGCATCCCGTTTTATCTGGTCATCCCCGCTGACCGGAGCCAGGACGCCATTGAGTTCACAGAAGTGATCACCCCCGAAGGCATCAAATCTGCCATGCAGAAGGTCAAGCACTCAGAGGGGTGAGTCTTCCAGGTGCGCGGCGTCGTTCAGTCGGCGCACCTGAAGTCGCCCCGGTGTGTAGCTGATCAGGTTGATCGCAGTGTTTCGCTGCTTTACATGGCGAAATAACCGAAGGTCCAGATCGATCGCCGCACACAGCGCCGTGCAGATGGCCATGCTGTGCGCCACGACCAGCACCGGTGGGCCGCCCGGCTGGGCGCCAGCGCCGATGTCCATCAGCGCTTCGACGAACCGTGCCTGGCACTGACGCAGGGTCTCTCCGCCGGGGAGCTGGACATCCGAAGGATCAGCGCGCCAGGCCTTGAAGATGTCCGGGAATCGGCGGGGCAGCTCCGGGCCATACAATCCGTCGAGTGCCCCCTGGTCCAGCTCCGCGAGCCGCTCGTCAATTTGCAGTGAGAGATCGCGGCCCGACAGGATCGGCCCTGCGGTCTGAATCGCCCGCTGTAATGGGCTGGAGAAGGCCTGTTGGAAGGGCATCGTGTGCAGCCGGTCGGCCAACCGCTTCGCCTGTGCTTCGCCGGTGGCGTTCAGGGGAACGTCGTCGCGGCCGTTGAACCGCTGCTCCCGGTTTCGGGCGGTCTGTCCATGGCGAACCAGGAGGATCGGGACGGTGTCCTGTGCAGAGCGCGCAGGCCAGGGCAGGGGATTGCGTTGTTGTTCGGTCATCAGTACAGAGGTAACGCCGGTCTGCTACCCTGGGGCCCGCACTGACCCGAACGCAGAAAAGGACGCGATGAACGACGAGGAGCGCCAGCGGCTGGCCCGAGAGCTTGCCCAGAAGGCGATGCAGAAGAACTCTCCGGCTCCAAAACCGTCTCCGCTGGATGCGCTCTCCAAGCGCGCCCGCAAGCCGATGACAGCCCTCGAAGCCGCCCGACAGGCCGCCGCTGCAGAGGAAGCGGCCCGGCGACAGCAGGCCGCAGAGGCCGCCGCGGCCCAGGTCAGCGACGACGATCGGGTGAAGATCGCCAGGCAGCTGGCGCAAAAGGCGATGCAGCAACAACAGCAGGTGCCCGCGTCTCCCTACCCGCCCGAAGAGCGCGCCCGGATCCTCGCCAGGCTCACGGCGCGGGCGCTTCGGAAGATGGAGACGACGGACGCCGGGCAGAAGATGGAGCCCCAGGAGCGGGCGCGCATCGCGCGTAAGCTCGCCGAGAAGGCGCTGCGAAAGCAGGAGGCCGCAAGACGTGCGGAGACGAAGGCGCAGCCACAGACCGTCTCTGCGGAGGAGCAGGCCCGCATCGCGCGTGAGCTGGCACAGAAGGCCATGCAGCAACAGTCGGCCACGGAGCCAGATCCCGACGAGACGCTCAAAGACGAAGAGCCGCTCTCAGACGCAGATCGGGTTCGCATCGCACAGCAGCTGGCACAGAAAGCCCTCCAGCGCGCCAACGCAGCACCCCCGCCGGCACCCCGGGAAAATAATGAAGCGTTGAGTGACGCCGAGCGGGCACGCATCGCACAAGAATTGGCGCAGAAGGCAATTCGCCAGCGTCAGGCCGCCGCGCCACCGCCACCGTCGAAGCCCTTGAGCCTCGCAGAACGCGCCCGAAAGCCGATGACCGCGCTCGAAGCCGCTCGCGCTGCCGCCGCTGCAGAGGAAGCCGCGCGGCAACGGAAGGTCGCCGCTGCCGCCGCGGTTCAACATCCGTCCGCGCAGGCTTCCACGCCATCACCGGTGAAGACCTTGATTCAACGCGTGCTTCCCGAGCTCGATGAGCCCCAGATCGTCATGGTGAAGCCCGCGAGCAACCGCGGGGTGTTGACCGCGCTGTGGCGGGGGCATCGGGCGAAGTTCATCTCAGACGGTGATCTGGGCCGCGCTGCAGGGTGTGCTCTGGTCCTGCGCGCCTTGTCGCAGACCCCGGAGGGGGCCCTGTTCGGCGTCCAGGTCCACCACCAGGGCAGCGATCACCTCGTCTGGATCGATACCGAAGACGCGCGCGTCGTCGCCGCCTTCTCGGACGCGTCTTCCTGGCTGGCCGGCTTCTAAGTCTCAAGCCAACGACTGAGGACCAGCAGCGCCCATAGTCGCTCCCCTGCGTGAGGGTCCCCACGGCGAACGGCTGCGCGTGTTGCGGCCAGGGCAGCTGGGCGGACCAGGTCTCCTCGCAGTCCATGGAGGAGGTGGGCGCAAGGTCCATCCAACATCACGGTTGCGGTCTGCCGCAGGCGCGGAGGCGCGGGGAGATCTCCAGGAAGCCAGCCCCTCACGACCGCACGCAAGACGACTTGATCGCGGAGCAGGCCGCGCTTCATCTCCGTGGGCATGTCCGCGGTCATCTCCACCATCCGCCCAGAGGCCAACGGAGCACGAAGCCGGACGCCATGGGCCCGCCCCGCCCGATACTGGGCCTGGAGCTGGTGTGGGAGCCGCACCCGCACGTCCAGGCCGATGGCCGCGGAGATCGCGTCGGCCTCTGTGCTCTTGCCAGATTCTGCGCCATGGGCATCGATGTGTTCGAAGTCGATCTCCTGGGCGCCGATGTCTTCGGGGGCCCACAGCCCGGTCCAGCGCTGGTGCGCCCGTGGCCAGGGACGCGTTCGACGGAGTCGGTGAAGAGCCGGGATCCGACCCAGCGGAGCCCGTCGTTGATGCCGGCCATAAATCGGCCGTCCACCAAACAGAATGTCGGCCCCGACGTCTGTGATGCCGACATGGACGTCGAACCGCGCCATCAGCCCGGCGAGCGCCCAGGTTCGGACCGCTGACCACCGCGTCAGCGGAGCATGGTCGGCGGCGGCCAGGTCCACGAGCGCCGCCTCAACGATCGCGGGATCGAGCCGGTCTTCGGTGTGCCGGGCGCCGAATCGGCTCGCGAGCTGGTTTCGTGGTGCGAAAGAGAAGGTCTGAAGCTGTTGATCGGGTCGTTGCTGCTGAGCGGCGGCGGCGATCGCGGCGCTGGCGGTTGGCTGGGAGAGCA
>JBCBLB010000438.1:0-8340 GCA_038520555.1 Myxococcota bacterium
CGCGCCGCTGATCCCGCCCGCCGTGGCCAGGACCGCCGCGATGATCACGGAATGCCAGACCATAAAGAACATGGTGGGCAGCAACAGAATGCTGGTCCCGCCAGCCACTGCCCCGAGCAGGACGCTATCGCCCACCCACTGAGCGCGGGTCCCGAGCACCGGGCGGGCATCCGGTCGCCGAATCACCTCTTCCATCTCGCTCTCCTTTCCTGGCAGTACCCATAGAGCCGAAGACGGGCGCATACAACCTCATCGTGCACCGAAGGAACCGCGGCGCCACCGGCCATCGGCCAGGGATCTTCAGGCCGAAGCCTCATCCGAGCCACAGGGACTATCCAGGGTGTAGACTTCCAAGATAGACAAAGGAAATCCGCACGGGGCTGAGGTGTCGAATAGGGTGAGTGTATCCACCCCCCCCTTCACCGGAGGTCCCTACCATGACGCTTCGTCCTCTCGCGCTTCTCTTTGGGCTTACGATGATCTCGTCAACCGCGATCGCGCAACAACCCAGCAAGCTCCAGCCGGCACCCAACAACACCCAGGCCGTGGCTGCAAAGATCCTCACCGACTACCAGACCTTCCTCGCTGCACAGGGCCTGTCGCCCTCCGTTGACAGCGACGGCGATGTGCGGTTCACCCGCAATGAACGCGGCTACTTCATCGAGGTCAACGAGGACGACCCCACCTTCTACCGCCTCGTGCTCTACAACATCTGGCCCATCGAGAGCGAGGCCGAGCGGATGAAGGCGCTGGCCGCCTGCAACCAGGTCAACTCTCAGCTCAAGGTCGCCAAGGCCTATGTGACCAACGACAACGTCTGGGTCGCGGTGGAGCTGTTTCTGGACAGCCCTGACCAGTACAAGGGGACCTTTGACCGCACCCTGCGGACCATCGACCGGGCCGTCGACGTCTTCGTCAGCCAGATG
The DNA here is from genome assembly GCA_038520555.1 of Myxococcota bacterium. Classification (GTDB taxonomy): domain Bacteria; phylum Myxococcota_A; class UBA796; order UBA796; family UBA796; genus JBCBLB01. The sequence goes on from JBCBLB010000438.1 coordinate 927, forward strand.
TAGCCTGCCGCACACCTGCTCTGCGCCGCTCAAGCCGCGGCTGACCTGCTCAGCGCCGCTCAAGCAGCGGCGCTGCGTCGTTGAGGTGGGCATAGAAGGTGAACCCCGAGATCTGTGCGATCAGGGTATCCACCAACACACAGAAGCTGCGGTCGGGCTCGTGGCGCTCCGAGTAGTCTCTTGACAGCACAGCGCCGGCGAAACGCGCTGCGCTCATCAACCGGACCCATCGGGCAGAGGCGCCCGGAACCAGCGGACGCATGGGGATGTTCGGGAAGCTCATCTGGCGCAGAATCTTCGTCAGAGACGCGAGGGTGTCAGGGCGCAAGGTCGCCTCCCATCCACGTTGCTGGCCAGACTTCCGATTCTCCAGGCGCGCACGACCGTCCCCATGCAGCACCAACCGGTTGCGTCCGATGGGATCATCGGGCGCGTTCTCCTGACCATCATCGTGGACCAGGATCAGATCCGTCCCCGGACTCTGGAGCGTCCGTGGCCAGTCGACCGGCGGGGCGTCGTCCAACAACGGGCCCCAGGCCGCAGGCCACTCATCGAAATCCACGATCGGTTGGGCGTCTCCGAGCAGCGTATATTTGGAAGGGTTGGGGAAACGCGTCAGACGGTTGCGCCGTACGACCAACATCTGCGTGCCATACACGGTGCGGTAGGGCACCGCGGGCTTCGATGCCAGAAACCACCGCAAGGGCGTGGTCAGGTAAGTCTGCGCGCCAGACGAAGCGCCGTCTGGTTGTGGGGTGGGGAGTTTGAACGGCTTCCCCATTTCATCCACCAACACAACATCAAACCGCTCCATCAGCCACAAGACAAAGCGATGGACGTTGTCATAGAGCGGCCCCGGCCGCTCCGCGTTGAACCCGATGTAGTCGGGGTGAACCACGATCACAGCTGCGGCGGAGTGGATCCGCTTGTCCGGTCTCCGTCGCCGGCGGCGTAGTGTGGTCTCCAGCTGTTCCGCAGACTCACAGGCGAGGAAGTACCCTTCATGAACCGGATCCGGTTCTGTGTGTGTCATATCGGACAGGTATTGACGGACCGCATCCAGATCCAGGGCGGGACCGTTGGATTTGACGGTGAACATCGGCATTGTCGGGGCCTCTACGAAAGTCAGGCGCGCTCACGCCAAGTTGTGGACGGCTTCCATGATTTTGTCCTGGAACGTATCGTACTGGAAGCCAGCATCTTTGCCGCTTTGGTTGTAGGGGTTGTGGAAGCCGTCACGGGGGTCTGTGCTTCGCGGGACCGGGTTCCCTTCACCATCCACCTTGAAGGCCGCGTCATCGGGCCCATTGTCCGGCAGAGATGCGTCCTTCTTCACCTCAACACTGAACATCGGCGTATTGGGGTTCCGCGCGTCTCCGAGCGGCTTCCGACGAACCACTGTGCCATCGGCGTACTCCCAGACGTCCATCGGCTGCGGCGGCGGGCCGCTGATGTTGACAGTGCGGGGACTCCCGGGCAGGCATTTTCCATCGCTGACTTCATCGGCCATGATGCGGAGCACGTCGCTATCGCTCTGACCGTCCAGCCGTTGGGCGATGGTGGCCGCAGTGGCGCCGGTCTGCCCGGCCTTGAATTTCGCCAACGCCGCTGCTGCGTCGGGGGACATCTGGCTGGTGTCGAAGATGCTCCCATCTCGAATGGCGGCAGCAGCAGCGTCTGCAACCACCTGCTCTGCGGCATCCTGGATCAGGTCTGCGGCAGCCTGCTTCGCGGCCCGGTCCATGTCTCGCTTGATGCCCTTCGGGCTCTTGCCATCCACCACACCCTGTCGGTACGCCTGCTCTGCGGCATCCTTGGCGACGATGATCGCTGCGTCCCGGGTCGTTTGCTGTTGGGTTCCCAGGTCATAGCGCTTGACCTGATCGCTCACGGCCGTTCCCGCCTTGCTGTTGATCAGCTGTGAAGCGTTGTTGTCGATAACGACATCTTCTGGCTTCGTCGGTGTTGGGGCGCTCGGCGCGGGACCATCCAGGTTCTGTTCCGTATCTGGGCTCAGCTCGGCATCTGGGTGTTGTTGGTCGGGGGTCGGCGCCGGGTTCTGGTTCTGTGAGGCCGCGGTCTGCGCCGCGCGGGTGTCATCTGCGCGTTGGATGATCTCATCGAGGTTCCGCTGTGGGACATGGGTATCGGGTCGCGGCTGATTGGGACCGGCCCAGAAATTCGTCATGATGCCGCCGTCGTTGCGGACGGCGTTGGTGTTGTCGCCGCCGCGATCGATGGGCATGAACCGCGTCCCGTTCGGCAGGATGCCTGGGGACATCTCCTGATACTCATCGACGAGGCCGAGCTGGTGGGAGAGCTCATGGGCATGAACGGTCCCGACGTCGTCGGTGTACCAGTTCACCTGGTTCGCGCGGCTGCCAGGTTGGCTCTCGTGCAGCATGACATCAAGGTGCGCGCTGGAGTCGGTGACGAACTCGACCTCCACATGCAGCCGATTCTGGCCGCCGCCGCTGCTGGCGACCGTATGTTGACCGTTGTAGTACTGGTCGATGCCTTCATGGGTGCGCTGCTGGACCTGTGCGATCTGTTCCGGCGTCACGTTGCCCTGCGGATTGAGCCGGACCTTGATCGTGATCTGTGTGAGCCCATGGCTGAACTCGCGGACGTCGTACCCATAGTTGATGCCATAGCCATAGGGGGTGCCGTCGGGGTAGGTCATCGGCATCCCGGTATCAATGTCCATGACCTGCTCCGTCCGGCTTCCCCGTACCGCGACGACGTCCTGGGCTTCGATGGCCTGTTGGCGGTAGAAGTCGCGCAGGTCCTGCATGCCCTGATCGTACTCTGCCCCCCGGTCAACCCCGGTCACCTCATCGATCCGCTGTTGGATCGGCAACTGTTCAAGGACCGGCGTGTCCGCAGCGGCCTGCTCCCCGACCGCCTCCAGCCGCTCGTAGTGGGCGCGCATCTCGGCCATCGCGCTGTCGTAATCGGCGCCCCTGTCCACACCGGTGGTTTGATCAATCCGCTGCTGGACGTCGGTGTCCACAGGCGGCGCCTGTGAGGTCGGCGTCTCAGGGTCGGGCCGGTTCGGGCTCGGCGCATCCGGTGCGACCACAGGAAGCGTGGCCTCTGAATCTACATCCGGTCGCGTGGTACCCGCCCCATCTGCCGAAACCACCGGTAGCACAGCGGTCTCTGTTGCGGTCTCTGTTGCGGTCTCTGTTGCGGTCTCTGTTTCGGGGCGGGGCGTGGTCGTGGTCGTGGTGTTGACGTCCGCATCGGCGGTCGCGCCTGGGGTGAGGGCGAGATCCTGTGCGGGGGTCGTGGTCTCTATCGAGGCCGTGGTCGTCCCGGTCTCTGCGTCGACGGTGGGGGTGATCTCAGAGGAAGCGGTGGTGGTGGTTTGGTCAGCGGCGAACTGGTTTCCGTAGTGGCTGGCGGGAGCAGAGAGGGTGGTCTGAAGGCTTCCACCGGCAGCCCCCATCAAGGCTTGCTGCTGGAGTTGTTCCCAGGAGAACTCTTCCTGACGGCCAGAGGCGACATCGACCAGATAGGTCATCGCGCCGCTGCCGCCGCCTTCGATACCGGAGACGACCGATTCGGTGGCGGTGCGGGTGACGGCGTTTCGGAACTCGCGGTTCTCTGTGAGCCCGCCGGCGGCGTTGCCCATCCCGGAGCTGACGATGTTGACGCCGGCAGTGGCGACTTCCTGGGTGATGATGTCCCCGACGGTGAGCTCTTCGCCGCGGCGGGTGCCGATGACGTTTCCGTCGGCGTCGCGGATGGTCTCCGTGCGGTGGGTGCGGTTCTCAGCCCACTCCCCCATCGAGTCCATGAAGCCGCGATCATCAGAGTCGATCGCATCCTCGATGGCGTAGCTGAGGGGCTGGGCGATGAGGTTACCGGCGGTATCCATCCCACCTTCAAGGGCTGCCCGTCCAGCGAACTGCATGATCTGTTGGCTTCGGGTGAGGGTCTGCCCAGCGGCCTGTGCGGCCTGCGCGCCCTGGAACAGCTTGTCCGCCATCCCCGCGCTGGCTGCCATCACGGCGCCGTTGATCGCCCACTCTGCGCCCTTCGAGGCGGCCAGGGCGCTGGCGTCGTTGAGGCTGTCTTCCATGCTCTCGCCGGACAGCGTGCCGTCCTCGTTGCGGGCGAAGCCGCCCTGGATCATCTCCTGGAACCGCGGGTCATCGGTCGAGGCGACGGTCTCCGACTGTCCGTCTGGTCCGGTGAAGGTCCAGGTGCCGTCTTCATTGGCGGCCACAGAGACCGAGCCGCCGTCCGGGGTGTCATAGACCAGCGAGCCGTCCGGCTCCCGCTCGAACGATCCGAGGGTGTCCACATACCAGTCGTTCTGCGGATCGGTGGGATCGGGCACCACTTCACCGGTGACCGGATCAGTGATGGTGCGTCCGGGTGCGGTCTGGATGCCATGGTTGGTGACGAGGTTGACGTTGGCGCGTCGGGCAGCCAGCTCGCCGCCGCCGTAGACCGCGGCCGCCGTCGCGCCGGTCACCGCAGCAGTGATGCCGATGACCAGAGGCAGCGCCAACCCGCCTGTGGCAGCGATGACGCCGATGGCGACAGCGCTGAGGATCGCGCCCAGGACCACATCTCGCCAGGGGCTGTTCCAGAACGCCACCAGCTGCTGCTGGAGCCAGACGAACGCCTGTGCGGCGAACGCCTTCAGCTCTTCCCACCGCTCACCGAGCCACTCTGCGGCCGACTGCAGGGCCGCGAAGGTCTCTTCGATGAGCATGGTGACGAGGTCACGCGCCGCGCTGATCAGCGCGAGCTGCGCGTCGAACCACGCCGTCACTGCGGCCCGGGCGGCGTCGAAGGCCGCCGCGACGGCGGCCTGCGCAGCGTCGAAGGCCGCGTTGACTGCGCCCACGGCCAGGTCAAAGGCAGCCTGGGTGGCCGCATGGAGCGCTGCCTCCGCAGCGCTGATCGCATCGCGTGCGACCTGCTCTGCCGCATCCACCCCAGCCTTGAGGGCCGCACCAGCCGACTGCACCGCCGCAACCATCGCATCTGCGGCGGCCTCAACGGTGGCCTGTGCGGTGTCGCACAGCGAATTGAACGCGGTCAGGAAGACGTCAGCCGCAGACTGGAGCTTCGCGGCCAGGTCCGCATCGATGAGGGCGACGGCCGCGACCAGCCCTTCGACCAGGGCGTTGACCGCGGCCTGGAAGACCTCAATCAGCTGGCTGAGCGCCGAAGCGATCGCTTGGATCGCGGCGGTGAGGAACTGAACGGCGAGGTCGATCGCGGCCCGGATCGCATCCGCGATCGCGGAGATGAGCCCCCGGAGCCGCTCGGCCACCGCAGAGATGACGGCGCTGACAGCGGTACGCAGCCCGTCGAGGACCGTCAGCGCGGTCTGTCGGGCGGCCTCCAGGACAGCCAGCGCGGCCTCCTTCGCGGCTTCCAAAAAGCCGTTGATCGCGTTCTTGGCGTCCTCGAAGCGGGCCGAGATCCAGTCCATGATCGCGTTCCAGGCGCTGGCGATCGCATCGCCGACCTGCTCGAAGAACCCGCGCTCCTCTTCCGCTTCCGCGCGCTTGCTGTTCGCGTCTGCTTCTGCAGACGCGCGCTCGCCCTCCGCCTGGGAGACGCCTGCGGCGATTTCAGCCTCGAAGCCGGTCACCCCCTCCGCCAGCGCTGCGTCGACCTCGCTCATGCCGCTGGTCACCTGGGCGTCGACCTCAGCCTGTGCGGCGGCGACCTGAGAGGCGACCTCGCTCTGCGCCTGGCTCTGGTATTGGGCGACATCAGCGTTGATGGTGCTCTGCGCTTCAGCGTGGGCTTCGGTGGCCTGCTGCTCCAGGGTGCACTGTTGCGCGTCGAAGCTCGACTGATGCGTGGACAGCGAGGTGTTGTAGGCTTCCTGCTCGGCGCTGTAGGCGGTCTGCGCACCGGCCATCGCCGCCGACTGCTCCCCCTGCATGGCGCCGAGCGCAGCCGCATGTTCCGCATCATAGGTGGCGCGTGCGTCGGAGTGGGCGGTGGTGTAAGCGTCAGACGCCGCGGAGAACGCCGCCTCATGGACGCTGCGCGCATCCTGCAACGATGCCGAGTGGGCGCTCGCTGCGGCCTGCCCCGCCGCATCGTACTCGCCCTGTGCGGTCTGGAAGGCGGCGGTCATCTGCTCCTGCTGTGAGGCGCCTTCGGCCATCGCCTGATCGACCGCGGCCTGTGCTTCGGCCTGTTGATCGGCGGGTTCGACATCGGGGCGAGAGGCCGTGTACGCGTCGATGGTCTGCTGGGACTGGTCGGCCGTCCCTGTATATGCCGTCTCCAGGTCGGCGACGGACTCTTCGTGGGCGGCCATGACGCCTTCTTCGAAGCCGGCGCTGACCTCCTGTTGCCACTGTGCGCCCTGCTCGGCGGTTTGTGCGCGCAGCTCACCCTCGATCGCAGCCATCGCGGCTGCCCCTTCCATCTCACCGGACAACCCGCCGCCGCCGCCGCCACCGGGCGCGGGCAGGTTCACATCCAGCTGCGGCGGACTGACGTCGACCGCTTCTGTGAAGCCCGGCGGGGTGAAGCCGGGCTCTGGAAGCTCTGCATTGACCAGCTCGTCGAACTGCGGGGTCGGATCAACCGCAGCGTCCAGGGTGCTCTGCAGCGACGACTCTGCGTCGGTCATCGCAGCCTCTGCGCCCGGCGGCATCTGCACCGGGAGCGCCTCACCGGGCATCGCCGCATCCATCATCGCGGTCTGCTCAGCCTGGAGCGGCGCGGTCGTCAACGCCGGCACGCCGCCCGTCAGCGCGGTCGGCATCGGCTCGACGCAGGCTTCCTGCAGGGCGGCCTGACTCTCGGTCGTCGCGGCCGCAACGGCCGCATCGAGCTGTGCCGTCGCATCGGTCAGCCCGGTCTGCGCCGACTGGTTGACCGTCTCGCCCTGGCTGGTCGCGTCCGCCACCGCGGCCGCCCCCTCTGCCTGGGGAGCATCGAGCTGTGCAGGGCCTTCGGTCTGAAGGGGCGTGATCTCGGATGCGATCTGCGCTTCGCGCTCGCCAGGCACCGGCTCCAGGGCCGCCGCCTCAGAGTCCAGGGTCGACTGCGCCGCCGCAGCGTCCGCATCCGTCGACGGAGTATCCGGCGTATACCCGTCCACTCCCGGCAAACGCTCATCCCCGCCAGGGTACTCTGGGCTGCTCACCGTCAGCGGCGCCGCCGTCGGAAGGGAGCTGACCGGTGTCCCCTCACCTGCAGCATCCACCGGCGCTACCGTCACCGACGAAGTATCCAGCGTCCCGGTGTCCGTCGCGGGCGATTCGGTCGGGGCCTGGGCGGTCGCGGGGTTGAGCTGACCGGCACCATCCACCACCGCTTCTGCTGCAGCACCACCACCAGAAGGCCCGTTCGCCGACGCTTGCTCACCGCCGCCGTTCACATCCACCGATGCGTCCGTGGTGAGCGCATCCGCGTGAAC
>JBCBLB010000614.1:0-5858 GCA_038520555.1 Myxococcota bacterium
CGTCTGGGGCCTGCTCCAACCACGCGCCGACGGTGTCCTCGGCGTACGCAACCAGCTGCTCGAAGTTGTCGAGCAGCAGAAGGCACCGCCCGCGCGCCGCGATCGCATAGACGAGCTGCCTGCGGTTGTCTGCCTTCGTCAGGGGCACATCCAGCACATGGCTGACGGCGAACACGATCCCATCGAGCGTCCGCACGTCCGCGAGGTTGCAGAAGAAGACGCCGCCGGGGTACTCCTGCCTGTGTAGTCGTGCAAACTGAAGTGCCATTCCTGTCTTTCCAACACCGCCGGTCCCGAGCAGGTTGACGAGCCGGCGGGTTTGCAGAAGCGACCCCAGCGTGTCCAACGCCTCTTGCCGCCCGACGAAAGAGTCCCGCGCAGCCGGGAGGCGCGCGACCGGCGCCGGCGCGCTCGCGAGGCTGTCCCGGGACCTGCTCCGGGCCGGGGGGGTCCGCGAGTCCGCGGTGGCCGACAGCGGTGTGCGCGCGGCGACAAGCGCCTGCGCGGCCTGCGCGAGCGGCCCGCGAAGTGGCAGCCGGTCTCGGGGCGCATCCTCCAACGCGCCAAGCAGCGCGGCGCTGTCCGGCAGCCTGTCCTCAGGAGCCGTCTGCAGCAGCTGCGCGCACAGCGGCTTCCATGCTTCGGGGACCGCGTGGAGGTCGGGGGCCGCCTTGTGCGCCTCCAGCGCTCCGGCCAGAGACAGCGCGGCAAACGGGCGCTGGCCTGTCAGCAGCTCCACCAGGATGACGCCGAGGCTGAACAGGTCGGCCCGATGGTCGACGCTCGCTGCGTCGCGGAGCTGCTCGGGGGCCGCATAGTGGAGGGTGCCCATCATCTCACCGAGGTGGGTCAGCCCGACATCATCCACCTCCTTCACCAGGCCAAAGTCTGCCACGCGGGGCGTGATGCGTCCGTGGCGGGGCTCCAGGAGGACGTTCGACGGCTTGAGGTCGCGGTGGATGAGGCCGCGCTGGTGGGCATGGTGGATGCCCTCGACGATGTCGTGGAACAGGGCAAGGGCTTCAGCGATGCTGGGGCGATAGGCGCTGAGCAGCGCGCTGAGCGTCGGCCCCGCAATGAAGGGAAGCACCAGGCCCGGGGTTCCATTGTGGTCGACAATGTCTCGGACCGGAAGGATGTTGGGGTGATCCATCGCCGCCTGCACCCGCCCCTCTCGCAGCAGACGCTCCTGCATCGCGGGCGTCCCGCGAAAAAGCAGCTTGATCGCGACGGGGATGCCCAGCACCCGATGGGTGGCCGCCCACACCTCGGCCATCCCGCCTGCGCCCAGCCGGTAGTGAAGGATGTAGCCGCTGATCGGAGTGTTCGCTGACAGCCGCACGCTCACACCACCTCATGTGTCGGGTGCCTTCCATTTTGCTCGATGAACGCCAGGGAGCCCGGACTGCGGGTTTGGATTCATACGGGCTGGAGTGCACAGGTTCCCCATGTAGCATCACGTCGCTGCCACGTAAATCCATGTGAAGTCCCCTTTGCAAGGCATGACACCAACGCACCCCCGCCCCGACCGCTCAGGGATGTGTGTTGGTGCATCGGGGCGGCTTCCGATTCGGCTTTTCCGGGTCCAATCAAGGTGAAAAGCGAACAATTGGGTTGATCCCGTTGGTGGAACGGGTCTTGCTGTGGAAGGAGAAGGAAGAAATGGAGAACACAGCACTTCCCTTCTCCATCCCGGGTGAAGTGAAATGCGCTTTCCGCTTGCGGAAATCCTGGATTGGCATCGCGAATTTGAGCGCTGCTCTGGTGCCAGATTCTTCGCAGCACCTGCATTGTCTGCACACATCTGTCGGCATGGAGACCCCTGGATCGCCACCCCACGTCTTCATCGCCACCCCACGTCTTCATCGCCACTGGAGCACGGATGCGTACCACCTTGAGTCACCTTCAGTCTCGTACGGAAGGATTGTCCTTTATTTTACCCTGGATCGTTTCCGCGTCTGTCCTCTCTGGCTGCCATGGCGCCGAGGACACCACGCCTGTCACAGGGGCCCCGGCCTCGGAAGGCGCGCCCCTCCAGGACGACACGGTCACCGACGACACCGGTGTCGTCGGTGACTGCGATGTCTACCCCGTCTTTGCGTCCAACGGCTGCACCGGCTGCCACGACGCCACCCCGGGGCTGTACGGCGGCGACCTCGACCTGCTGTCGACGGGGCTCGAACAGCGGCTGGCGGGCCAGGCCTCCAACCACTACACCTGCGATCACAACCTCCTCGTAGATCCGTCGTTCCCGGAAGCCTCGCTGCTGCTCCACACCGTGGCGCCTGACACCTACGCGGAGCATGGCGATCCGGACTGCGGCGTCCGGACGATGCCGCCGAACGCCACGGAGCAGATGGCCGCCGAGGACGTCGCCTGCATCGAGGCCTGGATTCGGGGCCTCGATGAGGTCACGGTAGAAGAGCCTGCCCCGTTTGACGCCACGACTCCGTATTCGGCCATCAACAAGGCAAAGTACCTGGTGCACGGTGGCGCGGTCACCGATGAAGAGCTGGCCTACGCCATCGATGAAAGCGGTGAGCTGGACCTCAACGCGCTGCGCGTGCTCATCGATGACTGGATGTGGGCCGAGCCCGGCGTCTTCACCGATGAATTCGACGCAAAGCTTGACGCGCTGCTCGACCTCACCCTCCAGCAGAACGGAACCGGCGGTGGCTTGGGGTATCTGTTTGGCGCCCAGCTCAAGTACGGGCACCGAGCCGCTGACTACACCCGCTTCCATCGAAGACCCCTCGCCGACAGCCTCCATGACATGTTCACGGCGACGGCGCGGGACATCGTCGAGGAATCCGGAGACTTCCGCCAGGTCGTCACCACCCGGCGGTGGAAGGTGACCACGGCCATCCTCCTGGCCCTGTCCCGTGCCGACAGCCCGTCATCGGAAGCGATCGTCCTCTTTGAGCACCTGGAGGACGATGACTACTACGACTGGCGGTACGTCAACATCAAGCAGGCCACCAACACGACCCCGGCGGACCATCAATATGAAAACAGCCCCGAGTTCGCCAGCGCGCTCCGCAGCATCGGCGCGGAAGGCTCCATCCGGCTGTGGGCGCCGCGGGTTGGCTTCTTCAACACCATCCCCTTCTTTGATGAGTGGGAGACCAACGACGACAACGACTTCCGTGTCACCCTCAACCAGACGCTGATCGGTGCGCTCGACCTCATCTACGAGACCAGCGACACGACGCCGCCGGAGAGTTTGAACGGTGTCGACGACGTCCACGCCAACCCAGCGACCTCTTGCTACAGCTGCCACTCCCTGATGGATCCGACCCGCCTGATCTTCTCAAAGTACTACACCACCCAGAACCGCGCCCATGGGTACCTGACCGACGACAGCGCCACCTTTGCCTTCCACGGCTACGCCGTCGCTGACATCGAGACGATGGATGATTTTGCCGCAGCGCTGGTGAAGCACCCGCGCTTTGCTGCCGCCTGGACCCAGAAGATCTGCATGTGGGCCAACGCCCAGCGCTGCGACGAGACCGACCCGGAGTTTGTCCGCGTCGCCGAGACCTTCAAGGTCGGCTACGACGAGCACTCGCCAGACGATGACTTTCGCTTCAACATCTTGATGCGCGAGATGCTCTCTTCTCCTCTGGTCACCGCCGCAGACACCACACAGTCGCACGAGACCACCGAGTACGTCGTCAGCACCACGCGCCTGCAGCACTTCTGCAACAGCCTGAACGTGCGGGTCCGGCAAGCCGCGGATCTCCGCTGCGCCGAAGAAGGCCGCGACGTCTCGGAGTGCACCGCGTACTCCTGGAACTGCAGCAGATGGGACACCGCGCAAGGGTTGGGCGCAGACGCCTACGGTCGCGGCACGGTGGCGTTCACCACCCCCATGATGCCCGATCCGATCTACACGGTCGCCCTCCGCCAGTCCTGCTACAAGGCCGCGAATAAGACGGTCAAGAATGGTAGCGCCCCGTTCAAATACCACAATGTCGATCCCGAGAACATCATCCGTCGAATGGTCCAGACCATCATGGGCCTGCCGCCTTCGCATCCCCGCCACGCAGCAGCGAACGAGACGCTGCTGCGGACCTACGCAATGTTGGTCGCCGAGGGGGCCTGCCCCGACGGGCAGACGATCTATGAGGCCAACGAGGCCGTCGCGACGGGCGATGCGTTCGTCTGCGGCCTCGGCCTGGATACCGATGACGCACTCAGGAACGTCTTCACCATCGCATGCGAAGCCCCCGAAATCTCGACCACTGGCCTCTGAGAAGGAACGGAGAAACCTGATATGACTCACTCACGACGTGATCTCCTCCGCCGCTCGCTGTACAGCGCTGGCGGGCTGACGCTGGCTTCGCTGGCGACCGGACTGCCGGCCTCCTTCCTCCGTACCGGCCGGCTCGCCTACGCGGAGACGGTCAAGAAGCCCACCTTCCTGGTGCTGTGTACCAACTCCGGGGGCCACCCGCTCAACGTCAACTGCCCGGGCAGCTACCCCAACCCCGAAGATGGAAACGACCCCCGCAGGCAGATCGAGCACGCGATGACCGCGGAGCTGGGCACCGAAATCCTGGAAGAGGCCGGCGGAGTCGGCTATGGCGCGGCCGACTTCGAAGAGGGCTTTCCGTGCATGCTGGGGAGCGCGCTGGCTTATGCGGCGCGGCCGTGGGCCGACCTGCCAGAGGGCATCCGCGCGCAGATGGCGGTCATCCGACACCAGACGTACACCTCAGCCCACCCCGAAGCGACCAACGTCCTGGAGATGCACGGCGCCGTCAAGGGACCGGGCCGCATCGGCGGAGAGAGCCTCCCCTCGATGCTCGCTCAGGAGAACTACGCGGCGCTGGGCACGACCCTGGAGGCCCCCATGCTTGTGGGCGGGGTCGGCTTCGTGAACAAAGGCCTCGCTGTCCGCAAACAGCGCCCCGACACCCTCTACTCCATGTTCGCGAGCAGCGGTACAGTGTTCGGCATGACACCCGACGAGGCCGCTGACCTGCGCGACTACGCCCTGGATCGCATCTACCGCGAGATGAAGACCAGGGGCACCCACGCTCAGAAGAGCGTGCTGGACAACTACGCGATCAGCCGGGACAACGCGCGGCTTCTGGCCGAAGACCTGAGCGTCGGGCTCTCACCCGTCAGCGAGACCAATGATCCCTTCGAGAAGCAGATCCTCACCGCGGTGGCCCTGATCGAGTACCGCGTGACCCCGGTGATCACGATCGATCTGCCGTTTGGCGGAGATAACCACCAGGACTTCGACCTCTATAACGAGGTGACCGAGACCATCCGCGGGGTGCACTACATCCGGCGGCTGTACGAAGAGCTGGTCGCCAAGGGCCTGGACAGCGAGACGACCTTCGCCTACCTCAGCGTCTTTGGCCGCCCGCTGAAGCGTGTCGGCGGCGGCGGTCGCGGTCACTACGGCTACGATCACGCGACGGTGATGTTCGGCCCCAACGTGACGCCGGGGCTGTACGGCCAGATCACCGAGGATCTGAAGGCTGGCGACATCGGCGACATCCCGGCGAACGAGTCGCTGGAGACCGCCGGTAAGAGCATCGCCTCAGCGGTCGGCATCTCCGAGGGCGTCATCGAGCAGCGCATCGTGGGTGGGCAGCCTCTCTTCTGAGCGCCTTTTGCCGCGGTGCAACACATGGCCCCGATGAGGAAAGAAAGGGGGGCGGGGCTGAGCGCGAGGCGTTCGGGGCCAAAGGGGACGGAGATGCGGCTGCGTTCCAGGGGCGGTTCCACAGCCCCCGGCGGTGTTGTGGGCGCTGTGGGACGAAGCGATGGGTCGAGTGCCCGCCCTGCGGACGCGGTCCTGGGAGCATGGCGCGTCCGACGGAAGCTGCTGGCGCTGGGCA
>JBCBLB010000460.1:0-7979 GCA_038520555.1 Myxococcota bacterium
CCACAAAGCGCTCACAACGGCACGCAGCGCACTGACCGCCTCTGTCGATGAGCATGCAGCGATTGGTCGTGCGTTGGTTCGGCTTGGTGATGTCGATGGCGCACAGGATGCGTTCGCGCGTGCGCATGCGGTGGCAGGGCACGATGTGGAGAAGTTGAAGCGGGTGATCTCGGATCAGCTGGCGGTGGATGAGATCATCGGTGTGGCGTCGGCGCTTCGGCTGGCGGGCATGCCGATGGCGTTCTCGATGCGTTCGTTGTATGTGGATTTTCTCCGTGGTCTGTACGGGGTGGGTCGGTTGGATGTGGGCCTTGAGTTGATGGGCCAGGGGGACGTGGTTGAGCGATATGAGATTTTGTATGCATTGCTCGATGCCCCCTTACAAACTGGCGACGCAGATGGGTGCATGATGTTGGTCCGTGCGGCACCGCGGGCATATCAGGGGGATTTGCTGCGAGCGTTGGTCCCCCGGATGATGGCACAGGGCATGAGCCGGGCGGCACGTCGGGCGGTGGATTATTGGGACACGGTTGAACCCAGCGGGATCGCGCGGTTGGGCGCGCGGGCGTTGGTGGGTGACGTGGATGAGGCGCGGACGGCGTTGAAGCAGAAGCTGGCCGAACGGCTCGCCGTGGAAGAGGTGGCGTTTCCCGACGCCTGGGCGTATCGGGAGCTGGGGCGTGCGTGCGGCTGGGCGGGTGAACTCAGTGGTGCGTTGAGCGCGCTGGAGCGGGTGGCTGACCATGAGGATCGGCTCCATGCGCTGATCAGCGCGGCACGGCATGCGCCATCGGTCGTGGCTGAGGTGATGCTGTGTGCAGCGCGCGGCCTGGTCATCAGCGTAGAAGATGAGCGCCGTCAGGCAGACGCAGCGGCGCGGTTTGGGGTGCTTCTGGTTCGGCTGGGGCGGATCGAAGAAGCGCAAACCACCTTCCATGATGCAACTCAGAAAGCGGCGGCGATCCGTCGGCCCCGTTCGGATCAGGGCTTTGTTCGCCGGTCTGCGCTTCATACGCTGGTTCGGGCGCAGCTGGCGGTGGGGCAACACCCTGGGGCGTTCCGCACGATCCGAAAGCTTCGCACCCGCCGCCAACGGGGGCCGCTCCTCGCAGAGATCGCGACGATTTATGCACAGGCCGGCGACCTCGGCGGGGCGGCGCTCTGCCTGGACGGGATGGATGCGGACGCTGCGCAGGTTCGGGCCACGATCGATGCGCTGTCGGCGTGGCTTCAGGCGGGGCGGCCGGTCTGTCAAGAAACCCACGACGCCGCCTGATCATGATGCATTCGGGACTGGGTGTCCTCGATTTGCGGCGAATTGTTTGATCGTTATCGCCCTGGGGATGAAGTCATTCCTGTCTCTGTTGACCAAACATTCTCCTGAAGACCTCACTGATCGCCGCTGGGTGTTCGTGCCCTACGATCAGCTCACCGACCGGGTCGGCCCCCTGGCGACCACACCGCCGGCGTCTTTGGGGATCATCCTGATCGAGAACCGTTGGAAGGCCGAGCGCCGCCCCTATCACCAGCAGAAGCTGGCGTTGGTGCTGTCGAACATGCGACACTTCGCCCTGGAGCAGGCCCGCCGCGGGGTGGCGGTTCGCTATCTGTACACCGACGGTTGTTACCGAGATGCGCTCCGCCAGGTGGCTGAAGAGCTGGGCCCGATCACGATGATGCGGCCCGCCGAGTATGAGCTTCGCGCCGACCTTGCCGCGCTGTTCGCAGAGGGCCTCCTGGTTGAGGTGCCCCATGAGGGGTGGCTGACCACCCGGGACGACTTCCTCCGGGGGGCGGGTGCGAAGCCCCCATGGCGACAGGATAAGTTTTATCGTCAGGTTCGCCAACGGACCGGCCTGTTGATGACTGATGACGGCAAGCCGATGAATGGGCGGTACTCGTTCGACGGGGACAACCGGGAGTTCTGGCCGGGCACGCCCGCGGCGCCAGAGCCGCCGACGTTCTCTACCGACTGCGCGATCAAGCAGGAGGTGGCGGATCTCATCCGCACGACCTTCCCGGACCACCCCGGGGCCGTGGATCTCGCGACGCTGCCGGCGACGCAGGCGGACGCACAGCGGCTGTGGGCGTGGGCGAAGGCCGAGTGTATGACCCACTTCGGACCCTATGAAGATGCCATGTCCACCCAGTCCCGGGGTGTGTTCCACACCCGGGTCTCTCCGCTGCTCAACCTGCACCGCCTCCTGCCCGCACAGGTCATCGATGATGTCGTCGAAATGGACATCCCCTTTAACAGCAAGGAGGGGTTCGTCCGACAGGTCATCGGCTGGCGAGAATTCGTCCACCACGTCCACGAAGAGACGGACGGCTTCCGCAACCTCGACGGCGTGGCGGTCCAGGAGCACCCTGGAGACGGGGGCTACGCCCAGTGGGCGGGGAAACCATGGGCGGCGCGGAAGGCCGACCATGTCGACGGCGGCGCTGATCCGCACCACCTGGAGGGGGACATGCCGGTTCCCCAGGCGTGGTGGGGCAAGCCTTCGGGGCTGCGGTGTCTGGATGAGGTGGTCAAGGACCTCTGGGACGAAGGGTGGACCCACCACATCCCGCGGCTGATGATCCTGGCCAACTTCGCCACGCTGCTCGGGGTGTCGCCGCGATCGCTGACGGACTGGTTCTGGGTGGCCTATATCGATGCGTATGACTGGGTCGTCGAGCCCAACGTGTTGGGAATGGGGACGTTTTCAGTGGGGCCGGTGATGACCACCAAGCCGTACGTTTCTGGGGCACCCTACGTCAACCGGATGTCCAACTACTGCAAGAAGTGCCCGTTTCATCCAAGCAAAACCTGCCCGGTGAGCAACCTGTACTGGGCGTTTATGGCGCGAAACCGAGAGACACTTTCTGACATCTTCCGGATCAAGCGACTGCTCGGAAACCTCGATCGTCGCTCTGAACGGAAGAAAGCCCAGGATCAGCAGATATACCAGCTGCTTCGGCGACGGTTCTCGGAAGGGTTGCCGGTTTCGCCGGAGATGATTGCCAGAGAGACCAGCTGATCCGTCAGAGGAACCAGAATCGGTCTTCACGTGTCCAACGGTTGGGGGAAACACATGAAGACCAACAACACCATCACGATCCTGGTCGTCGACGACGATCCGATGCAGCGCGATGTGGTCCGTCGGCTGCTGGAAGCCGACGGCTATACCGTGAAGACCGCGTCCAGCGCGGCGCAGGCCCTGGCGTGCTCGTGGACCCCGGATGTCCTCCTGTCGGACGTTCAGATGCCGGGAATGGACGGCTTCGCCCTGGCACGCGCCTTCCACGGCCGTTGCCCGGTCGTCCTGATGAGCGGGAAGTTCTTCACCAATCGTCCGGGGCGTCTGTCCAAGCCGTTCAGCGGTGCGCAGCTGCGTGCCGCCATCCAGGATGCCCTTCGCTCTCCAAAGTCTGCCGCCGCCTGACACCGTGACCCCGCTCAGGCGGCGGGATCGACAACCTGTCGAAAAATCCTCGAAGAACCCCCCTGCGCTTCGAGGGTGAGGGGTCCGCCGCGAAGAACCGAGGCCGATACCCGTCCACACAGCAGATGCGGTGAGCGGATTTTTCGAGGTCTGGACACGTCAAGAATCTGCCTCTCATGGGGAGGGTGGTGCTGGCGGTCAAAAATGGTCCGTTGATCGGAAGGAAATTCCGAGGATGCCGTGTTATCGAAGCAACAGCATCCGGGGTGAATGGTGCAGATCAGCGCAGCCTTCGATAGCGGAAACATCGAACGACTGAACGCCACGGATCCGCAAAACATTCAAGTTCGCATTCGCCCGGACGTCGACGGTCGAAACCTTCAGTGGTTTTACTTCCGACTGACCGGTGCCCGTGGGGTGTCCTGTCGGATTCGTATCACCAACGCCGGGCAAGCCAGCTATGCCCGTGCGTGGAAAGGCTTTCAAGCGGTTTGTTCCAGTGATCTGGAGCATTGGCCCCGGGTAGAGACCGCCTATCACAACGATGAACTGATCCTCGCCCACACTCCGGAAAGCGACGTCGTCTGGTTTGCGATGTTTGCGCCCTATCCGCTGTCTCGTCACCAGCGGATGTTGCCCCGTTGGGTGGCCAGCGGTGCGCGGCTGTCCAGCCTGGGGATCACCCCGGATGGCCATGATCTCGATGTGCTGACGGTGGGCCGCGGCCCCGAACCCATCTGGATCGTTGCGCGACAACACCCCGCTGAGGTGATGGCGGAGTGGTTCGCTGAAGGATTGCTGGAGCGGCTGCTGGAGCGACCAGACGAACAGGTCAACGCGTTGACGGCGCGGGCGACGCTGTATGTCGTGCCCAACATGAACCCCGACGGCAGCGCGCGGGGTCACCTGCGCACGAACGCGATGGGGGCGGACTTGAACCGCAGCTGGCTGGAGCCGTCGCTGGAGAAGAGCCCCGAAGTCTACTGGGTGCGTGAAGAGATGCGGCGGACCGGGGTGAGCATCTGCCTCGATGTGCACGGGGATGAAGCGATCCCGTATTGTTTCATCTCGAAGAATATCCTCGGGGTGCCCGGGCTGAACGCGATCCAGCGCGCCCGGTATGATGGGTTTCTGGCGCGGATGGAAGGGTCGTGTGCCGAATTCCAGACCGCGTATGGGTATCCGCAGCCGCGGGCCGGACAGGCCAGCATCGCGATGTGCAGCACCTGGTTGACGGAGGTGATGACCGACACCCTCGCGGTGACCCTGGAGCAGCCGTTCAAGGACAACGCTGATCGGGCCGATCCGGTGTATGGGTGGACGCCCGCGCGAAGCCGACGGCTCGGGGCAGAGACCCTGACCGCGCTGCTGCTGGATCTGGAGGCCCGATGAACGCGCTCAATCCGACGATCAGCGGTGAAGAGGCGGGGCAGCTGCGAGCGCTTCTGAGCGCACGGCTCGAAGCGCCGCGTCAACAGGGTCTGGAGATCCTGGTCAGCCTGGCGGCCGATGGGGGGCTCCGGGGCGTGGACCTGCGCGGTGTCCGCGTCGATCGGCTGAGGTTGAGCGGGGTCGATCTTCGGGGCGCGGTGCTCCGGAACGCGCGGCTGACCTGGTGCGATCTGTCCGGGGCGGACCTTCGGGGTGCGGACCTGCGCGGGGCCGATCTGTCGTACAGCACGCTCACCGACGCGGATCTGCGCGGCGCGTGCACGGAGGGGCTGGTGACCCACCGGGCGCGGATGCGGGGCGTCCGATGGGAAGGGCAACATCCCCTGTTGGGCCGACAGCTGCCGCTGCTCAATGAGTGGATGCCCGACGCGCCGCGATGGTTCCGGATGGTCCATTCGATGCCGCGCTGGAAGATCCACAACGTCTTTGATGGGCGGCATCCGCTGGGGATGCCGCTCGCCCGCCACGGTGAGCCCGGCGCCGGTCAAACCTGTGAAGGCTGCGCCCGCCGACAGAAAGACCCCTGGGGCAAGTGGCGCTGCCAACGAATGCTGGACATGGGCGCCCGTGGAAAGCAGCCTCGGGAGACGGTCTTCCGCCTTCGCCTGTATTGGAAGGCGTGCATCTACTGGAACCGTCGAGACGCTGCCTGACCGCCCGGACGTCTCGGATGATTGAGAGGAACCGTAAGCCTGGGAAAGACGGGTGAACGGTGCCCGAAAGGCTTCCATCCAGGGTGGGTGGATACACTGTAACGGATGACAGCGCCTCTCACCGCAAGCTGTCTCGCCGCATCACTGGCCATGAACGTGAATTCTGGGCATGGGAGCCTCACCGATGAATGATCTCCTGCTCAACCCCGGAGACCGGATCGGGGACTACATCGTTGAGGGGGAGCTTGGGCGGGGCTCATGTGCGCTGGTGTTTCGGGTCCGCCATCGCATCCATGGGACCGCTCATGCGATGAAGCTTCTGGTATGGAACAACGCGTCGCTTCGGGCGCGTCTGGCCCGGGAAGGCGCCGTCCAGTCGCAGATCAACCATCCCAACGTCGTCCCGGTCCAGGAGGTCATCACGTTCGCCGATCAGCTGCTGCTGGTCGCTGAGCTGATTGAGGGCCCGACGCTGGAGGAGTGGCTGACACGACACCGCCCAGGCTTCGCGGAGGCCGAAGCGTTGTTCCGTCAGATCCTCGCTGGGTTGGCGGCGGCGCACGCCCATGGGGTGATTCATCGGGATCTCAAGCCCAGCAATGTCCTGCTCCAGAGAGACGGAAACGGTGAGCTGATCGCACGGATCACGGACTTTGGCATCGCCCGCTACATGGACATGGACGCGACGTTGACCCGGCCGGGCTCTCCGGTGGGGACGCCGGGGTATATGGCGCCGGAGCAGTTCGATGACGCGACGACGGTGGACGAGCGCGCCGATGTGTTCTCTGCTGGCTGCGTGTTGTACGAACTTCTCACAAATCGGGCGCTGTTCCGAGGGAACATGGCGGCGATGGAGCTGGCGACGCGAGCTGGTGAATTTCACCTGCCCGCCGGGATTCCACAGAATCTCGCTCGTGCGTTGCGGGGGTGTTTGGCGATCTCTGTGGACCAGCGGCTGCGGAACTGTGCGGCGCTGTGCCAGGTGCTCGATGGACGCGAACCGCCTGATGTCATGCCGGTACCGCAACCGAAAAAGGCTCGTTATTCAGGGGTCGGGGCACGGCTTGTGCTGGCGATGGGGGCTACGTTGAGTGTCCTGTTGCTGTTGGGCGCTGTGCTCAGCTGACCTCGACTTGAAGAGAATGACGTTGAAGGTCGGCGGAGGTCGGCCTATTGTGCAACGACGTTCAATTCTGTCGAGGGGACTTTCCGATGCGGCTGAGCCTGCTGATTCCGCTGACCTTCTTCACTGGCTGTTCGGGAGTGACGATCACCAACGACTGGTCGGGGACCATGACGTGCGACAACAATACCCTGGTTGTCGTTGAGCTCGATCTGGATGAGCCAAGCGATGGGTCAGACGACGAGTTGGAATATCGCGGCGACTTCTTCTACCAGACCTTCGCGGACGTCAGCAATCGCCAGGGCGAGTATCAGGTCGAAGTCGACTGGCAGGGGTCGCTGCGGGCCACCCAGCCTGAGCCCGAAGGCGCCCAGGACATCGAATTTATCCTTCAGCAGAGCACCACCGCGAAGTGCCGGTACTATCAGGACGACGAGCTGCTGGATGAGACCTGCTACTTCAACGGCCTGCCGCTGGGCTATGAGTTCGTCTCTGAGCATGAGGGTGACTGGGACGGGCTCAACGAGATGGACTTCGGCAACCTGAACTGTACAGGCGCGATCGAGCGAGACGACCCCATCGAAGAATAGCGCGGTCGAACCGTCCGGGCGGTTCGCGATACACTGCGGCGTGTGTGGGAGGGCGCTTGTTTTCCAGCTCGTTTTCGTTTCGCACCAACCTCGTCATCGTGATGGTCGGCCTGCCGGCCCGGGGGAAGACCTACACCGCCCGCCGGCTGGCGCGGTACCTCTCCTGGCTCGGCTACAACGCGAACGTCTTCAACGTCGGCAACTACCGCCGCGAGCAGGTCGGACGACTGGTTCATCACTCCTTCTTCGATCCCCAGAACGCAGACGGCATCGCCGCACGCCGCCGCGCGGCGATGGACGCGCTCGACGACCTGCTGCGATGGATGCGGGAAGAAGACGGCCAGATCGGGATCTATGACGCCACCAACTCTACCCGGGAGCGCCGCCGCCTCGTCCGTGAGCGGTGCGCCGCTGCTGGCGTCGATGTCCTCTACCTTGAGATCATCTGCCAGGATCCAGAGATCATTGAGGCCAACATCCTCGAGACCAAGCTGACCTCTCCCGACTATATGGGCATCTCCCCGGAAGACGCCGTCCAGGACTTCCGCGCGCGGATCGCCCACTACGAAGACGCCTATGAGACCATCGATGACACCGGCCTGTGCTTCATCAAGCTCATCGACGTCGGCCGGCAGATGGTCATCAACCGCATCGAGTCCTATCTGATGAGCCAGGTGGTTCACTTCCTGACCAACCTCACCATCATCCCCCGGCCCATCTGGCTCACCCGCCATGG
>JBCBLB010000274.1:0-11741 GCA_038520555.1 Myxococcota bacterium
CCGCCGAACAGCAGCGCCGCGGAGAGGCCCCCGGTCCACAGCAGCCGGCGGCGCCATCGTCTGGATCGGGGGGGGTGTGAAGGGGCAGACACGGTCAGATACCCCCAAAGACGAACGCCCGACGGGGTTCGTCGGGCGATACAGAGCGGGAGACGGGACTCGAACCCGCGACAACGAGCTTGGGAAGCTCGGACTCTACCAACTGAGCTACTCCCGCAGAGACCCGAATAGTATTACCGATCTGGTGGCCATCGGCAAGTCTTACAGCTCGTCGCGGGCCATCAGCTCCAGCCCGGCGCGGCGGTCGGCGAGCTGCCCGCCGCGCCAGGTCGGGTCGGCGGATTGGATCTCGTCGACCCACTTCAACGCAGCGGTCGGCTTCTTGGCCCGGGTGTAGATCTCGCAGAGGATCCACAGCGCCTCCAGATAGGTCTCCCCCTTGGGCGGCACCCCCTTGATGGCCTGGCGCACCGCGTCTCGCGCCTCCCGAAGATTCCCGATCTCCAACCGGATGCGCGCTGCCAGCACGAGCGCTGGCACATCTGTCCGACCCTTGAGCAGCGCCGCGGCTTCCGTATACATGCCCACCGACACCCAGCCGCGGGCCTCTCGCAAGGCGATCACCTCTGGCAACTCCGCAGGCTCGGGCTCGGGCTCCGGTTCCTCACCGAGGTCGTCGAAGCTGAACTCCCCGAAAACCCCGCCGCTGTCGAACGCATCCTGAAATGAAACCCCACCCGACTCAGCGAACGGCTCTGGGGGCGGAGGCGGCTTCGGAGCGGACGCCGAGGCCCGCGCAGCGATCAGCTCTCCGATCTTCATCAACAGCCCGTCATCGTCCGGGCGCGCGTTGAGGGCCTCCCGATACGCCGCGATGGCGCTGGCGATGTCGCCCATCTCGGCGAGCTCATCGCCGCGCTGTTCGTGTGGGCTGGCCGCTGGGGTGCCAGCGGACGGCATGGGGTCTGGTTGTGGTGGATGGCCGCCGGGGTTGGTGGGCATATCCAAAAACGAGGGCGCCTCTTCATCGTCCTCATCGGGGAAGATGAAGTCGTCATCGTCCTCATCGGTGGCGCCGATGGTAAAGAGCATGTCCGCGTCGTCGACCGGCTCCCCCCCCTCCACCAGCTCTTCGGCGTCCAGCTCTGCTTCGGTTTCGGAGGGGGGGTCACCGTTCGCGGACGGTTGGCCGGCCCGAAGCAAGCGGGCGCGCAGTTCGATCTGTTCGCGGGCGTTGTCATCGGGAGGGACGATCCGGCTCAGCTCCCGGAGGGCGCTCCGGGGGCTGGTGTCGGCGATCACCTCGACAAGGAGGGCCTGGATCGGGAGGTCATTGCGAACGTCTTTGGCCCGCAGCAGGGTGCGGCGGGCGCGCTGGGGGAAGCCATACTCGACCTGCACCTGGGCGCGGACGATGACCTCAGCCTGGCGGTCGTTGACCGGCTGGGCCCAGGACAGCGCATCGAGGCGGAGCTTCCGCTGGGCGATGGTCTGGTCGAGCGCGGTGAGGATCGCGGACTGGGCTTGATTGAGCGCAACGAACCGGCCAGCGGATCGGAGGGCAGCGGCCTGCTGCTCGATGAGGCCTTCCTGGCCGAACCTTCGGGCGGCTTCGGTCCATAGCTGCCCCGCCTCTGCGGTCCTTCCGACGGCCTGGACCGCTTCGGCGAGGACGGCGACGAACTTCCCGGACGGCTGCGGCACCCGTCCGGCGCGCAGGTGCTTGAGGGCGCGGCGGGGGTCGTTCATCTTCAGCCGGGCTTCCGCGGCGGTCAGCAGGACGTCGGGCTCTTCACGGAGGTCAAGGGCGCGCTCAAGGAACCGGGCCTGATCATCGGGGCGCCCCAGCCGGAGGCTCTCCTGAGCGAGGTCCTTCCAGGCGTCGCTGGCCTTCTCAGACCAGTTGGCGGCTTCGAGCAGCTCGGCCCGGCGCACCTTCAGGGGGGTGTCGCCGGGGGACATCTTGATGAGCTTGTCGAGGATACCCTGCGCGAGGTCCGGGCGGGAACGCTCGGCGATCTCCGCGGCTTGCGCATAGCGTTGCCGGGCTTCGGGCTCCTGGTCCGCGGCGAGGTAGCTGTCGCCGAGCCGTTCGAGCAGCTCCGGGTCAGCGCGGTTGAGCTTGATGAGCTGTTGGTAGACGGGGATCGCGGCGCGGTCCTGGCCATCTTTGCGCAACGACTCGGCGACATAGCGGTAGTGCTTCTCAGCGACCTGGTGTTCGTTGAGGCGGATGTACAGGTCAGCGACGGCCATCCGGATGCGCCGATCGCGCGGATCGGCCTTGAGGACCCGCTTATACGAACCCAGGGCCTTCTCCAGCTCACCCCGTCGGAGCTGCTGGAGGGCGATCTGTTCGAGCCGCTGCTTATCGGTGGCCATGCCGGTGTCTTCCCCTCCCCCGCGTGCGATGACAGCATACCGCGACGGGGGGTCGCGGTCTCCTCTCCCCGATGGGTGCTGCTCTTTCACGAAAGGGGATTCCGGGCGATCTACCTGGATTGGGCCATGGAGGGGGTTTTCGGGCTCAAAACCGGGTTCAAATAGCCGAAAAACGGAGAATGCGACCTTCACTCTCCGAACACTGGGGGCAGTTCCTCGACTGGTGTGTGCCCACTGTGTCCGATGAAGACGAGCGTCTTCGGGCACACCTGCTGGTCTCTGCGGTGATGATGTTGCAGCCTGCCGGGCTGTTGTTCGGGCTGTTTTATATGATCCAGGGCGACTTTATTCAGGGATTGATGACGATCCTGGCGACTTCTTCCACATTTTTGATACTGGTGATCCTGCGCCGCTTCGGGGTCGCGGTGGCGGCGAGCTGGTGGGGGATGATCTTCCTGGTCTCGATCGGGCTCACCTCGATTTTCATCGGCTTCCAATCCTCTGCGTCGACATGGCTCGGGCTCGTCTTGATGTTGATGGCGTTGTTGGGGGGCACCCGAACCGGGATACTGTGGTTCTTCCCCGTCGTGGCGACGTACCTGGGGCTGGAGTACGCCAGCTACCACCAGCTGCTGCCTGGGTCTCGTTCATTCACCATGACGTCGATGCTCCAGACCATGACCGGGAACGTGTTGGGCTACATCTGCCTGATGGGCATCGCGGTCGCATTCGGCGCCATCAAGCGGAGAACCTACGCCTCCCTGGCAGAGGCGCGAGACGCGGCAAACCAGGCAAACCAGGCAAAGTCTAAATTCCTGGCCACGATGAGCCATGAGATCCGGACGCCGATGAACGGCATCCTGGGGCTGGGCGCGCTGCTGGAGCAGACGGAGCTGAACGAGGAGCAGCGCACCCTCATGGACGCGCATCGGGCCTCAGGTCAGGCGTTGATGGCGCTGATCAACGACGTGCTCGACTTCTCAAAGATCGAAGCCCAGAGCATGACCTTCGAGACCATCGCGTTCTCCCCGCTTCGGCTCATCGAGGAGGTGGTCGCGCTGTTCCAGCCGATGGCCGAGCAGAAAGGCCTCCAGCTTCGCACGGTCCAGGATCCGGGGCTGCCTGTGGGGGTCATGGGCGACCCGGTTCGGATCCGTCAGATCATCAACAACCTGGTCAGCAACGCGGTGAAGTTCACCCACACCGGGATCGTCGCGGTCCAGACCCACCGCGAAGAGGCAACCTGGGCGATCTCGGTGACGGACTCCGGGATCGGCATCGCGCCCGGGCGGCAGGCGGAGCTGTTCGAGGCGTTCACCCAGGCGGAGAGTTCAACCACGCGCAAGTACGGCGGCACCGGGTTGGGGCTGGCCATCTCCAGCCGGCTGGCCCGCCAGATGGGCGGCCAGCTCACGGTGGACAGCGACGGTCACAGCGGCAGCCGGTTCACCCTCCGGCTGCCGCTGATCATCGCAGAGGCGCCGATCCCTGAAGCGGTGCGGGACCTACAGGACAGCGAGATGTCGGGGCGGGTGCTGCTGGTCGAGGACAACCGCATCAACCAGCTGGTCGCCCAGCGGCTGCTGGCGGGGATGGGCTTCACGGTCGACACCGCCGAGAACGGCCAGCGCGCGCTGGAGGCGTTGCAGGAACAGTCCTACAGCTTCGTGCTGATGGACTGCCAGATGCCGGTGATGGACGGGCTGACGGCGACGAGAGAGGCCCGCAGCCGGGGCTACAGCCTGCCCATCATCGCTCTGACAGCGGACGTGACCCCGGAGACCCGGAGAGCCATCCGAGAGGTCGGCATGGACGACTACCTCTCCAAGCCCATCGATCGACAGCGCATGCTCCAGACCCTGCAGCGTCATCTGACAGCCCCAAACCAAAGCGCCATCGCCTGAGGGAACGCCCCATCATCTCCTTGAGAGGCGCGTGCTATCGCTCCTCACAGATGCTGTCATCGGGCTCACAGGCCCAGCGGTCATCCAGGTAGATGCACACCTCATCGTCTGCGCAGGCGTCATCGCTGCGACACGCATCGCGGGGGGTGGCGCAGAACCATCCGGTGAGCCGCTCCTCATGTTCGCCGCGCGTCCCATAGCCGCCGCACCCGTCCCCGCGATTCCCGAGGCACAGACCGCTGTCACAGTCATCGTTTTGTTGGCAGTTTCCCTGCCGGGTGCACACATGGAGCCGATCCTGAGGGCTCTCCAGGACCTGATTGTACCGTTCATCGCCGGCGCAGGCGCAGGCGCGTCCGCTGACACAGTCGGTGTCTGCGTAGCAATCCGCGGCATAGCAGGCGCACTCCAGGCAAAAGCCGCCGGGAGCGCAGTCCGCATGCGTCCGACAGACATCACCGGGTTGGCAGTCGACGGGCTGTTCAAACGAGAGGTCTGGGCAGGACGACAGATCCGCCTTCTCCGCGAGTTCGACCGGTCCGATGAACAAGGCACAACCCGACAACAACAGGAGCACGGCCCAGCGGCTCACGAGGATGGCTCAGCGTCCTGCTTCCGAGCTTCCAGCCACTCGTCGATGAAGCGGGTGTGGAAGTTGACGGTTTTGAAGTGGTCATCGAGCAGCAGCATCCGCTGCAGCGGCAGCGACGTGGCGATGCCTTCGACGATGTACTCATCGATGGCGCGGACGGTTCGCTGAATGGCGGCGTCGCGGTCTTTGGCGGTGATGATGAGCTTGGCGACGAGGGAGTCATAAAACGGCTGGACCATCGCATTCTCATGCACGGCGGAGTCGATGCGCACGCCGGGCCCGCCGGGGGCGTTGTAGCCGGTGATGAGGCCGGGTGAGGGCCGAAAGTTCCAGGGATCTTCGGCGTTGACCCGGATCTCAATCGAGTGCCCGCTGAGCGTCACGTCGTCCTGAGTCATCGGCATGACCTCGCCTGCGGCGAGCTTGATCTGGAGCTGCACGAGGTCGACGCCGGTGACCTGCTCGGTGACGGGGTGCTCGACCTGAATGCGGGGGTTGACTTCAAGAAAGAAGAACTCATCGCCCTGGACGAGGAACTCACAGGTCCCGACGGTGAAGTACCCGACGCTATGAACCAGATCGACGGCGGCGGCGCGAATGCGTCCCCGCAGGTCATCGGAGAGGTTGGGCGCCGGGGCTTCTTCGATGATCTTCTGATGGCGGCGCTGCAGGGAGCAGTCCCGCTCTCCGAGGTGGATGGTGTGGCCATGGCGATCGCCGGCGACCTGGATCTCGATGTGGCGCGGCGCATCGAGGAACCGCTCGATGAAGACGGCGCCGTTGCCGAAGGCGGCCTCTGCTTCGGAGCTGGTGAGGGAGAACAGGCGGTGGAGCTGCGCTTCAGAGCGCACGATCCGCATCCCCTTCCCCCCGCCGCCGAAGGCGGCCTTGAGGAGGACGGGATAGCCGACCTGCTCGGCGACGCCGGCGGCCTCATGCGCATCTTCCACGGCGCCGGTGCTTCCAGGGAGCAGGGGCACCCCGGCGGCGCGAGCGGCGGCCTTGGCGGAGAGCTTGTCGCCGAAGGTGGCGAGGTGATCGGCGGAGGGTCCGATGAACTCCATCCCATGGGCGCGCACCGAGCGGGCGAACTGGATGTTCTCGGCGAGGAACCCATAGCCGGGGTGCACGGCATCGCAGCCGGTGATTTCGGCGGCGGAGATGATGTTGGGGATGTGCAGGTAGCTGTCGCGGGCGAAGGGCGGCCCGATGCAAACGGCCTCATCGGCGAAGCGCACATGCAATGCGTTTCGGTCGGCTTCGGAGTAGACGGCGACGGTGGTGATGCCCAGCTCACGGGCGGCGCGGATGACCCGCAGCGCGATCTCTCCGCGGTTGGCGATCAGGATCTTGGAGAACATCGGCTCAGCCGTTGACGATGCGGAACAGGGGCTGGCCGAACTGCACGGGCTGCCCGTTCTCAACCATGATCTCAGCGATGGTGCCGCCGAACTCGCTCTCCAGCTCATTCATGAGCTTCATCGCTTCCAGGATGCAGAGGACCTTGCCCTTCTCAACGGTGTCCCCGACGTTGACAAACGGCGGAGACCCGGGCTTGGCGGCGCGGTAGAAGGTGCCGACCATCGGGGACTTCACGATCTCCCCGACAGGCTGGGCGTCTCCGACAGCGGCGGGCGCAGCCGCCGCGACGGGAGCGGGGGCAGCGATGGGTGCGGGGGCGGCGATGTACTGCGGCGCGGGGGCGGTGCCTGAGATCATCTGCACCTTGAGCCGCTGGCCATCGTTCTCCCACTCCAGGGACGCCACCTTGTGCTCGCTCATCATTTCAAACAGAGAGGCTATCTGCTTCAGATCCATGGTCACTCACTCTTGATGTGGTCAACGAGGGCTCGTAGGCCGAGGGTGTAGCTGTTTGGGCCAAACCCGGCCACCAGCCCGACGGCGACATCGGTTAAAACGCTGTGATGGCGAAAGGCTTCGCGGGCGAAGACGTTGGAGAGGTGCACCTCAACAAAGGGCAGCCCGACCCCGACGAGGGCATCGCGGAGCACGATCGAGGTGTGGGTCAGCCCGCCGGGGTTGATGACGATCCCATCTGCGGCCTGCCGCGCGGCATGGATCGCATCGACGAGGACGCCTTCGTGGTTGCTCTGGGAGCACACCACGGTGACCCCCAACGCGCCGGCGAGGTCATGGAGCGCCCGATCGATGTCCTGAAGGGTCGTGGTCCCATACACCTCAGGCTCACGAATGCCGAGGAGGTTGAGGTTGGGGCCATGAAGGACAGCGACCCGGCTCATGTCGGCGTCGCCGCCGTGAGGCTGATGAGCAGCGTCCGGAGCCGTCGAACGGCGTCAGGCGACGGCGGCGGCGCGTCGCGGTCGATGATCGCGTTGGTGGGCACGAGGGCGGCGCTGACGGATCGTTCGAGGTCTTCCGAGCGGCGATGCGCGTCGACATCGCCGCGTTGCCGTCCGATGGCGTCCCACATGGCGGTGGCCCGTTTCCAGTGCCCGGCGCGCTCCAATCGCCGGGCGAGCCGCGCGGTGGCGAAGGGATCGTTGTGCCGGGACGCGGCCAGCCGCTGTTCGAGGCGCTGCGTGAGGCGGCGCACTTCAGACGACGTATCGGAGAGCGCCGCGAGGGCGATGCGGGCTTCTGCGAGGCGATCGGCCTGCAGCAGCAGGGAGGCGGTGAGGGTCCCCAGGGCGAGGTTGGTGGGATCTTCGGGGAGGATCTGGTTGAGCAGGGTCAGGGCATCATCGCGGCGGCCGGCCATGGCATAGACCCGCGCGAGGAGCACCTGGGCGCTTCGGAGCCGGGGGTGGATCCGGAGGCCGCGTTGGAGGACCACGGTGGCTTCTTCGAGCCGGCCGCGGCTTCGGAGGGCTTCGCCGAGGGCGACGAACTGGAGCGACGTGGGGTTTGCCCGCAGCTGCCGTTTCAGCCGCCGGATCTCCCCTTCATCAATGATCACTACGCACCGGGCGATTCGAAGGTGATGGTGAACGAGCCGAACGCCACCCCGATGCTCGCGGTGATCAAGGCGTCGACATACTCATCGAGGTCGCCGGGCGCGCTCTCCACGACGACCAGCACCTGCGCGACGCCCTGGCGGTCGGTTTCGAGCTGCACGTTGAGGGGCTTGATGTCTTCCCCATCGCTCGAGACGACCAGCGCTTCTTCTGGGACGTAGGCGACGAAGCCCTCGCTATCCACCTCAATGGGTTCCAGGGAGTCAACGGGGAGCATATAGACGCCCTCCCAGCTGGAGCCGACCTGTACGGCGATGCTTTGCAGTGGAAAATTGTTGACGTCTTGTACGCTGAAGGAGGCCAACAGGGTGACCGGGGGGTCTGCGTCCCGCCCGGCCGGAAGGTTCCAGGGGAGGGTGAGCGCGTCGGGCACCACGAGCTGAGCGTTTGCAGGAGCGGGGAGGAACGCAGGGTTGCAGCCGGTGGCTCCCCAAAGGAGTCCAGCGCCGATCAGGAGGGCGCGGGGGGCGGTCATCATGATTGCATCTCCGACGAATACAACATCGACATCATAGCCGAGATCTCGGTTACCGGGACGGTTTCGAGGCGCACCTGCCCGATGGCTTCCTCCACG
Organism: Myxococcota bacterium; assembly: GCA_038520555.1. Taxonomy (GTDB): domain Bacteria; phylum Myxococcota_A; class UBA796; order UBA796; family UBA796; genus JBCBLB01. The sequence goes on from JBCBLB010000274.1 coordinate 8,449, forward strand.
GCGGTCGCGATCTGGTCACCGACCCGTTTTTTATCCGCGTTGGCGGAGGCGATCAGCGCATCGACAGGCAACACCGGCGGGGCCGTGGGCAGCCCGAGCCCGCCGAGGACCGCAGCGATGAGGCCGGGCACTGCTGGCGCGCAGGCCCCCCGGGCAGCCGCCCAGCGCGCCTCAGCGATCATCCCCAACCCGACGCACGCGCCATGGCGCAGCGTCCCCAACCCGGCGACCAGCTCGATGGCGTGGCCGACGGTGTGCCCCAGGTTCAGCAGCGCCCTTCTCCCGCGCTCCCGGGTATCTTCGGCGACGATGTCCGCCTTGACGCGGCAGCAGCCGTCCACCAGCCGCCGCATCACGCCGGGCGCCAGCCGAGCGATCTCATCCGCGCGCGCCTGGCAGATCTCGAACAGCTCGACGTCTCCGAGGACCCCATGCTTCACGACCTCCCCCAACCCGCCGCGCAGCTCGGCGGGATCGAGGGTCTGAAGGGTCCCCATGGCAGAGAACACCAGCCGGGGCTGGTGAAACGCCCCGACCAGGTTCTTCCCACGGGGGGTGTTGACCGCGGTCTTTCCGCCGACGGCAGAGTCGACCATGGCGAGCAGCGTGGTGGGGATCTGAACGAGGGGCACACCACGCATCACAGAGGCCGCGGCGAAGCCGACGATGTCTCCGGTCACGCCGCCCCCGAGGGCCGCCACCGGGGTCCGCCGATCGATGCCAACCGCGAGCAGCGCTTCCACAAGCGCCCGCCAGGTGTCCAGGGTCTTCTGGTCTTCGCCATCGGGGATGGTCAGGGTCTCGACCGCGAGCCCGGCGGCGGTCAGGCTCTGTGCGGCGGCGTCCGCATACAACGGTCCGACGACTGGATTGGTGACGACGATGACGCGGTTCGCGCTGGGCAGCGCCTGTGTAACCGCAGCGCCCAGGCGCTCCAGGCCCCCGTCCTCGATCTGGATGGGATACGGCGGGCGGCCCTGGGGGTGAACCATCATGCGGGGAGGACCTGAAGGATGGCATCGACGACCTGCTGTGGAGAGCGCTCATCGACGGAGACGACGGTGCCGGCGCTGGCGCCGGCGCGAAGGTACCCTGGACGACGGCGGCGGTACAGCGCCTTGGCCTGTGGCCAGAGGGGCCGGCCCTGGGCCGCTCGCTCGGAGAGGCGCCCGAGGAGGGTCTCCCACCGGGCATCGAGGACGATGACGTGGAAGTGTTCGGTCAGGATGGGGAGGTTTGGGGGTTGATGCAGCGTCCCCCCGCCGAGGGCGAGGACCTGGGGCGGTCGCGCTGCGACGTCGGCGAGGATCGCGGACTCGATGGCGCGGAAGGCGGGCTCTCCCCTGCCCTGGAAGATCTGCGGGATGGTCATCTGCGCGTGTTGTTCGATGAGCAGGTCGAGGTCATGGAACGGCATGCCGAGTTTCTGTGCGAGGCGGGGGCCGACGGTGGACTTCCCGGTCCCCATGAACCCGCCGAGGGCGATGGACTTCACTGCTCGAGGGTGGTCCGCCGGATGATGTGCGGCGTGATGAAGACCAGGAGCTCGTTTCGAGAGACGGTCTCAGAGGAGTTCTTAAACAGGTAGCCGAGCAGCGGGATCTTGGAGAGGCCGGGGACGCGGCCCTGGTTGTAGTTCTCTTCGGTGGAATAGACGCCGCCGAGGACCGTGGTGTCGCCATCAGAGATGAGGACTTCGGTAGAGACTTCCTTGGTCTGGATGGAGGGCTGGCCCTGAACGACCTGTGAGAAGTCGGCGCGGTTGTTCGTGATCTCTACGGTGAGGAAGACCTTATCGTCGCTGGTGATGTGCGGGGTGACCACCAGGGTCAGGGCGGCTTCGGCGAACTGGACGTTGGCCCCCTGCTGCGAGACGGCGAGGTAGGGGATCCGGGCGCCCTGAAGGACCGTGGCTTCCTTGTTGTCCATGATGATGACCTTCGGCGAAGAGATGACCTTGCCGTAGCCGTCGCTCTCCAGCGCGGAGAGGCGGGCGTCGAGGTCGAGGACGCCGGGGATGGAGCCGAAGGAGAAGGACACGGCAGAGTTCGCGGCGGTTCCGAGGTCCACGAGGAGGTTGTCCTGGCCACGCTCGAAGAAGATGGCGCTCTGGTCGACGGGGCTGATGCCACCCGAGGCGCCGACGGCGTTGGGGAAGAACAGCCCGGTGGGGAAGCCGGTGGCGGAGCTGGCGTCGAGCTGCATGCCCCACTGCACGCCGAGCCCCTTGGAGAAGGTGGTCGTGGCCTCGACCACGCGGGCTTCGATGAGCACCTGCGGCGTGATCTTATCGAGCTGCCGGACCAGCTCCCGGATCTGGGCGAGGATGCTCTCTACGTCCTTGATGATCAGCTGGTTGCCGCGCTCATCGATCTGCAACGAGCCCCGGTCGCTGAGCATCGCCTCAAGCTGAGGCCGCACCTCAGAGGCGGTGGCGTAGTTGAGCGGGATGACCAGCAGCTGTGGATCGGTGAGCTCGTTGTTGGAGATTTTGGCCGCGGCGGCCTGCTCCAGCTCTCGCTGAATGGTTTCCAGGGGGGCGACGCGGACGACGTTCCCGATGCGCTGGCTGGCGAGGCCCTGGCTCTGAAGGATGGCGGCGAAGGCCTGGTCCCAGGGGACGCGCTCAAACTGAACGGTGACGGTGCCCTGAACGTTGTCGCCGGCGACGATGTTGAGCCGGGAGACAGATGAGATCAGCCGGAAGATCGAGTGGATGTCGGCGTTAACAACGTTGATGTTGACTTCACGGCCGGTGTAGGGGACATCGGTGGCGGAGCCGGTGTCATACATGAAGCCGTTGGCCCCGAGCACGCCGTAATTCCGGGTGCCATACCCAGGGGAGAAGGTGGCGTTGGGGTCGGCGGTCCGCCCGGAGCTTCCGATCAGGATCTCTTGTCGGTAGGAGTTCTCCAGCCGGCCTTGCGACCCGCCGGGGCTGACGGTCGCGGGGGCCTGAGCGCTGGCGAAGATCCGCTCGCGGCGGACGGACTCGGGGACGGGGACATCAACGACGAGCAGGTCGCCGTCCATCCGGGTCGAATAGGAGGCGTCGGCGCGCAGGGTGATGTTGATCCGGGCGCCCATCGAGGATCGGTAGGCGCGGACGCTCTCAACGGGCGAGACGAACCGGCTGGTGTCGAGGGTGCGGGTGAGGCTCTGGGGGACGAATGCGCCAGGCACATCGATGATGACGGTGTTCGATCGGGGTCGGGTGGCGGTAAAGTTCCGGGTCCCGCGGAGCCCGATGATGATCTGATCGACGGTGTCGCCCTGGTTGAAGTCGAGCGAGG
>JBCBLB010000047.1:0-23654 GCA_038520555.1 Myxococcota bacterium
GCACAGGAGGGTTTGCCCGTTCCTCGAGATGGCGACGATGGGGTAGCCCTCATCCGTTCCGTTCGAGATGACCTTGAGCTCATCCCAGGGGTTTGGCGAGCGCGGGCGCTTTCGGCGCACCTTCACCCTGGGGTTGTTGGTTCGTCCCGTCGACCCCGGCGGCCCCACCTGACGAACCGCCACCCCGCGGGGGCGGGCGATGACGATATGCTCAGCCGCTGCGTCCACGTCGATCTGGCTGTGTCGCCCTGGGTGTGTGTTGAACTGGCGGAACAGCTCCGTGACGCCGTCTTCGGCCCACGACGAGACGACCAGCTTCAGATCGTCCGCGGCGCCATAGTCGATCCATGCGATCAGGGCGCGCCCGTCGGACAACCACCTCATGGTCACCGGGGCGCCATTTCCCGGCAGTGGGGGCTTCGGGCGCTCCTGGAACTGGAGCGGATCGACGGCGTTGAAGTCGGAATAGCGGAGCCGATAGAAGATCCGATCCTCAGACGGAGCGGGCCAGAGGTCCTCAACGAACTTTCCAGGGGCATGATCGGGCGCAGAGACGTTCGAGGAGTGGGCCACGATCTGAAGCGGTCCGGCATGCGGCGTCTGAAGCGACGCGGGTCGCAGGGGACGCTCCCACCGTCTAGCCTCCTCGATCGTTGCGATGCCATCGGGTGGGGTGTGGGATGAGGCGATCTGGATCGACGTGCTCTTGTCTGTGGGGATGGTGACCTGGAAGCCCGCCTTCTTCAGCGGTTGGGCGAGGGCTCGCGCGCTCCCCCGCCAATACAGGTGCATCGTCCGAGAGAGCATCCCCAGGCCATCGAAGCTGTCGTGTCCCTGACTGTGCCAGAAGATGGCGTTCTGGTTGGGGTGCTCCTGAGTCTCTGCGACGCTGGTCCATCCCTCGCTCTGCGTGATGCCAGCGTCTTCGATGGCCACGCACCGCATCTGACGCAGGGCGTCGAAGGCGTCCAGCAGCCGGGAAAGGTCGGTGGTTCGATCGTTTGCATTCGGGGAGAGCACGGCGAGCCCGGCGGCGTCATAGCGTTCGGTCGACACGAGCCGCAGGGTCAGCCCGCAGCGCGCGGCGTTGAGCTGCATTGAGACCCGCTCGCCCTTCCAGTGGAGGAGCATCGGTCGGGTGAGGACGTTCTCTGCATCGAAGGCGGCGTCGGCGTGGACGGTCCACCAGATGAAGTTGTCGTGCATGCCAGCGATGGCGGGGTTGAAGTCGGCCTGAGAGACCCGCGGGAACAGATCCCACCAGCCCATCCGATTCGGTGTGATGGGGCCGGCGCTGTGGATCGGATCGCCGGTCAGCTCGGTGAGCCATCGGTCGAGGTCGGCGCGGGTGACGGGCATCAGCGGGCGCCTGGGAAGGGCAGCACGTTGTTCATCGGCTCGTCCAGGGGTCCGGGTCCGGGTCCGGGTCCGGGTCGCGTCGCCGGGACGGATCGTTTGGGGGACCCATCGGTGGGGAGCTTGAGGATCTCGCGGATGTGTTGGATTCGGGCGTCGCTGTCGGGGTGGGAGCTGAGCCGGGTGGGTCGCTGTCGGGGGTGAGCGCGCTTGAGCTGCTCCAGCAAGCGGACCATCCCCGCGGGGTCATAGCCGGCGTCGACCATCAGGTTGAGGGCGGTCTCATCGGCGTCGGTCTCTTGCCGTCGAGAGAAGCCCTGGATGATGAGGGTGGCGATCTGGTTGTTGATGAGACGTCGGAAGATGCCCTCGCCGACGATGCCGAGGACGAACCGGGCGAGGGCGAGCGTCTGAATGCGGCTGATGAGGTGTTTGTGGTGAAGGTGACCGAGCTCATGGGCGAGCAGCCCGGCGACCATGTCCGGGTCGTGTCCGATCCGCTGGAGCATCTGCTCGCCGACGAGGATGCGTCCGTTGGGCAGGGCGACGGCGTTGTCCATTTTGGGGATGACTGCGAAGGATGCGTCTGTCGGGCGGGCCATCAGCAGCCGTTCGCCGATCTGCTCGAGCCGGGCGTCTTCACGGACCGGCCCGAGGTGGTGGGTGAGGGTGGCTTCGGCCCGCCGTCCCTCGATCCGTTTGAGCAGCCCCGGCCAGATCAAGGCGGTGAGCAGCCGAAGGATCGGGATGATCAGAAGGAGCAGGAGCAGGATGTGCACGATCGGCCTCGCTCGGGGGTCACCTTGATCTGTATCATCCGGACATGGCGCCAGCGCGGTGGTGGGGGCTCGAAAAGTGCGGCGGGGGGGGTTAGGTTTTCTCTGCGGGGAGCGCAGTGCGCCAGACGGACGGCGCCGCAGTCTCCTCGCGCGCAGCGTAATCAGGAGGAAGAAAGAAGATGAGTCAGGATTATGCCGATCTGCGCAGAGACATTCGCGAGCGAATGGATTCGCTCCGGGGGCATCTTTGACGTCCCAGCTCTGACGGCACGGATCACAGAACTCGAAGAGATGGCAGGATTCCCGGACTTCTGGTCCGATCAGGAGCGCTCGACCCGGCTGATGCGGGAGAAGGCGTCACTGGAGCGCCGCAAAAAGAGCTACACCGACATCGCCTCCGCGTTTGAAGAAGCGGAGACGCTGTTGGAGATGGGACACGAAGAGAACGACGTGCCCACGATTCAGGAAGCGGGCACATCATTCGAAGCGATCATCCCCCAGCTTCGTGAGGCCGAGATCCAGCGGCTGTTCTCTGGTGAAGCCGATGAGAACAACGCCATCCTGGAGATCAACTCTGGCGCCGGCGGCATCGACGCCAGCGACTGGGCGGACATGCTCAAGCGGATGTACCTCCAGTGGGCCAGCGACAAGGGCTACAAGGTCGATATCGTCGACGAGCAAGCCAACACCGATGGCGGCATCAAGAGCTGTACGATGGAGATCAAGGGCATCTATGCCTATGGCTACCTTCGGGCAGAGTCCGGGGTTCACCGGCTGGTGCGGATCTCCCCGTTTGACGCCAACTCACGCCGGCACACCGCCTTCGCCTCTGTCCAGGCGACGCCCGAGATCGATGACAACATCGAGATCGACATCAACCCGGCGGATCTGCGCATCGACACCATGCGGGCCAGCGGCGCCGGCGGTCAGCACGTCAACACCACAGACTCCGCGGTGCGGATCACCCACATCCCCTCGGGGGTGGTGATCCGTTGTCAGGCGGAGCGTTCGCAGCATAAAAACAAAGATCGCGCCATGAAGATGCTCCGCGCGCGGCTCTACCAGCTCGAACTGAACAAGCGCCAGGAGGCCGCGGCTTCGCAGCATGCAGAGCGCAAGAGCATCGAGTGGGGCAGCCAGATTCGGTCATATGTCCTCCATCCCTACCAGATGGTCAAGGATGTCCGGACCGAGCACTCCAGCGGAAACACCGACGCCGTCCTGGGCGGCGACCTGACCCCGTTTATGGAGGCGTACCTGGCGCAGCAGGCAGGCTTGACGGGCAAGGGGACCGGCGAAGCCGCCCACTGATTCCGCCACGTTTTCCGCCACGTTTTCCGCCACGTTTTCCGTGGCAGGCTTTATCGCGTTTTGTTCCGCGCCATGCCCAGCGCGCGGGCGGCGGCTTGAATGACGGGCTTTGGCCGGAGCGGATACAGCGACTGATGCACCGCGTTCATCTGCGCGCGCAGGGTCGCATAGCGCGCGTTCATTCCAGCCGGTCCTCCGTTCGCGATCTGTAACCGGGCCGTTGGACGGCCAGCGGGTCGCACAGGGGGACGGAACGCGGCGCGCTCGGGTGACTTTCACCTGGATGACGTTTCGCCGCGCGATCCTTGGGGCGAAGGTTGGGGAGAAGGAAGGGTGTCCGGGCGGGGGAGTCGGTTAGAATCCTCCGCGACGGAAGCCGAGGCCTTGTGCGACGTGTCAGATCCCTCGTGGATCTCTTAAATCGGTGTCGTATGCTGCCATTATCCGGGACCGTCCGCGGACCATCAGGAGGTTGAAGATGTCGTTGTGGGGAATGCTGCTCACCATCGCCTGCTCGGGTGAGGTGCCGAACGAAGAGCCCACGCCGCCCGTCACCCGGGCCAATGACCTGCCCGCTGAAGAGCCCGAACCCGAGCCGGTCAACAACCCAGAGGACATCAAGAAGGTCCTCAGTGAGAAGGGGGCAGAAGTCCGCGCCTGCTATGACGAGGCCCTCGCGGCTTCGCCGAACCTCGCCGGGGACATCTCGCTCGATGTGATCATCCGTGAGGGCAAGGTCGTCAGCTCTACCATCGCGGAGAACACCACCAACAACGTCGCGTTCGCCCGGTGCATCAAAATCAAGGTCGACACCTGGGCGTTCGCGCCGGATACGAAGGGCGACATCTCGCTGCCGTTCGTCTTCCGCCCGACCGACACGAACAATGAGTAGCCTGCTCGGCGCAGGGCGATGACGTATCGTCACCGGCGGGTGGTACGGTTTGGGGAGTGCGATCCGGCCGGAGCGGTGTACTTTCCGGTCTTCTTCGACTGGTTTCATCAAGCGATGGAGGCCTGGTTCGAAGATGCCCTTGGCCTGTCCTACGCCGACGTGGTTCAGCGGACGGGCCTGCCTGCTGCCCACACCAAGGCGGACTTCAAAAGCGTCATTCGGTTCGGCGACGTGGTCTTCGTCGAGCTTCGGGTCGCCCGGTTGGGGGGCCGGAGTCTGACGCTCCGCTTCTCTGTGGTCGATGATGCGGGTCAGCTCCGGGCAACCGGTGAGACGGTGTGTGTGGCCATTCCTCGCGAACCCGACGGTGGGTTCGCCTTCTCTGCCGCCGCCATCCCCGATGACCTGCGTGCCCGCATCGAAGCTTTCGGCGTCGAGCCGTCAGACTGAGCGTCAGAGCTGGCGGATGTGCAGATCGCCGATGCCGATGCGGAGCTGGCGGGTCGTGGTGCGGCGCTCGACGATGCGGGCCGCCCCCTCCACGCCAGCGGCAGCGAACTGCTTGCGGGCCCGGAAGATGTCCACGTTGAGCTTGTTGTTGTCGACGTTGAGCATCTTGAGCAGATCGTCCTGGTACACCCAGCCGTGGGCGGATCGGGGCAGATCTTCGTTCTCACTGTCCTTGAGCCGCTGGCGGGCCAGGGTCAACAGCAGGTAGTGATGTGCCCGGCTCTTGAGGTCGTAGGTCCGGTTGCCGAAGCGGGCTTCCAGCTCGACGTGTTCTTCGTCCAGGCTGACCGCGAAGTGCAGCGAGAGGACTTCAACCGCCGGCGTCTGTGCGTCGAGGTCCCAGGTGCCGCCGATGGGCTCTGGCAGGTGCAGCCGCCAGAGCTGTTCGCCGATGAGCAGCTCCTGGCGGTCGTGGACCGGCCGCTCGGCGTCGTCCTGGTCGACCACCCACAACCCGGCAGGGTTTCTGTAGATGGTCGCCATCGGCGTATCCGCGTCCGGGATGCCGAGCAGCTCGCCGATGGCGCTGACCGTCTGCCCATCGTCGAGGCTGACCGCCTGTGCGGAGGGCGGCTCGGCGCTGGCCAGCCGCCACTGCTCGCGGTTGTCGCCGAACGCCAGGATCGCCCCGACCCGAAGCGGCACCGCCAGCCCCGGCTCAATGCGGAGCCCGTCCACGAAGGTCCCGTTGCGGCTGCTCAGGTCCCGGATCACCCAGCTCTTGTCTTTCCACCACAGCGTCGCGTGCTCGCCCGAGACCATGCGCGCCGACAGCTTCAGATCGCAGGTCCGCGAGCGGCCGATCAGGTTGCGTGCCCGGAGCGTGCAACACTCGCCGTTCTGTACATTTGAGAGTAACCCCATCCCCTCATTGATATCGATCTCCACTCCATCGTTCAACCCGGAAGACCGTATGTCTGCTCACCTTCGTAGCTTTCCCGATCCCGACCTCCCTCAGCTGTTGTGGATCCGACTCGAACGGCCCGACGCGCGCAACGCCTACTCCACTGAGATGATCGAACAGCTCGTCGCCGCCTTGGACCGCGCCGCCGAGGATCCCGACGTCCGATGTGTCATCCTCACCGGCGCAGGAGCGGCCTTCTCCGCGGGCGGAGACCTCAAGGCCATGCGACACCGCACGGGCATGTTCGAAGGCGCGCCCGTCCGGCTTCGGGAGCAGTACCTCAAGGGCATCCATCAGATCCCGCGGCGCATCGCGCGCTTTGACAAGCCCATCGTCGCTGCGGTCAACGGACCCGCCATCGGTGCGGGGCTCGACCTCGCCTGTATGTGCGACGTTCGCATCGCCGCACGCTCCGCGAAGTTTGGCTCCACCTTCGTCAAGGTCGGCCTCATCCCCGGTGACGGCGGCGCTTACTTCCTCACCCGCACCATCGGCTTCCCCCGGGCCCTGGAGATGATCCTCTCCGGTCGGATCATCGGCGCCGAAGAAGCCCTCGCCATGCAGCTGGTGCACAGCGTCGTCGACGATGAAGCGCTGGAGGCCGCTGCACGAAAACAGGCCGAGCGCCTCGCCCGGAACGCCCCCCTCGCCGTGCAGATGGCCAAGCGGCTGTGCTACCGCGCCTATGAGGCCAGCCTGGACGTCTCCCTCGAGCTGGCCGCCTCCTATCAGGGCATGATCCAGAACACTCGCGACCACGAAGAAGGCGTCGCGGCCATTCTAGACAAGCGACGACCCGAATTCAGCGGGGAGTGATTTCCACGGAACCCCGCCGGCCCGGTTGTGTCCAATCCGATCACCGTCCCGTCCCCATGACGTCCGGTCCATGGGGGTGAGGGGATGTGTGTCTGAAAATCGGGAGCCCACCCCATGAAGCGCATCATGATGCTCGGCCTGCTGACCCTCTCCACCGCCGCCCTCGCACAGCAGGACGACGACAAAGCGCCCATCGAGTATCGCGAAGTCACCGAGCTGAGCGAGGACGACTTCACCGGCCTCAACGTCGACGGCGAGCTGGTCAAGCCGCGCGGTGCCGTCTTCTTTGATGTCAAGCGAGAAGGCTTTCACCCCATGATCACCCTGCGCACCGACTTTAACGCGGAGATGAGTGACTCGGTGAACGACGTCCGCTGATCACTTGACGAGGGGCGGCCGCTTGTTGTCCCACGGCCGCGCCTGCTCCAGCTGACGCGCCAGCCGAAGCAGCAGATCCTCTCGACCGGCGTCCGCGGCGAACTGTATCCCGATCGGCAGGCCGGACGGGCTCCAGTGCAACGGCACGCTCATCGCCGGCTGCCCGGTCATGTTGAACAGCTGGGTGTTCGGCGTCGCGGCCAGGGCGTTGCTCCCCAGGTTCTGGAGCGCCGCGTCCAGGAGCACCCCCAGCGGGGCGTTTCGGAGCAGCCTGAGCTGTGCCCGCTCTGTGAAGCTCAGGTCGAATGTGCCGACTTTCACAGGCGGAAGCGCCATCGTCGAGGTCATCGCCACGTCGTACTTCGCGAAGAACGCAGCCATCGCACGCGTCGTCTGGTGGATGGCGTGCTGAACCTTCAGCAACCGCGGCGCGGGCGTGTTCCATCCGATCTGGGCCAGCAGCCACGTCGCCTCTTCGAAGTCCCGCGAGCGAGGCTTCTTTCCAGCGGTCTCTGCGGTCTCCTCGACGAAGCGGGCGATGTTCGAGGCGACGGTCACGAAGTACGCCTCGGCCATCTCATCCCGGGAGAAGGGAAGGTCGACCTCTTCGATGGTGTGGCCCAGAGATTCCATCAGCGCCGCCGCGTCCTCGACCGCGGCGACGCAGTCCCGGTCGGATTCGCCAGCCAGGAGGGCTTTTTTCGTGTATGCCACCGTCAGCGCGCCCGGCGGTTGGTCGACATGTGCCCGCCAGGAGCCGGCGTGTGCGGGTGCGTAGTAGGGCTCGCCCGGGGTGGGTTGGGCAGCGATGTCCAGGAACAGGGCGCTGTCTCTCACGGTGCGCGCGACGACGTGTTCCTGGACCAGCCCGCTCCAGGCTTCTCCGCGGAACGGCGCCATCGAGACGCGACCGCGGGTGGGTTTGAGCCCGAACATTCCGCAGGCCGACGCCGGGATGCGGATCGAGCCGCCGCCGTCGCCGCCGTGGGCGACGGGAACGATGCGGGCCGCGACGGCCGCGGCCGCGCCGCCCGAAGAGCCCCCCGAGGTGTGGTTGGTGTCCCAGGGGTTGCGACACGGCCCCCAGAGCGCAGGCTCCGTCACCCCCATGATGCCCAGCTCTGGTGAGTTGGTCTTGCCCACGATCACCAGCCCCGCGTCCTCATACCGTTGGGCCAGGAGGCTGGTCTGTTCGGCTTTCCGGTTGGCCAGCAGGCGCGTCGCGTTGGTCGTCACCGTCCCCGCGATCTGCATCTTCAGATCTTTGACGAGGAACGGCACGCCATACATCGGCCCATCGCTGGGGAGGTCGGCCAGCCGCTGGCGGGCCCGATCATAGAACGTAGAGACCACGGCGTTGATGGCAGGGTTGCGGGCCGCGATCCGCTCAATCGCGGCGTCGAGGAGCTCCGCTGCGGTCAGCTCGCCGCGGCGGACGAGATCGGCCATCGCGGTGGCGTCGAGCGAGTCATATTCAGGAATCTTCATCGAGGCGGGTGTATCATTTCCCAGCCTCGACCCAAATCAATCCCACGGAGAGAGACGTTCAACGGTCATCCCCGGATGCTTCGTGCGAAGGAGGCAGTCGCGCGGTCAGCTTCGATGAAGCTCAGCGCAGAGCTGGAAGAGCCCGCCCCGCTCGAAGGCCTGCAGCGACCACACCAGCAGCTGATCGCGCTCGGCGGATTGGATGCGGTCGATGATGATGTCGGGCACCCCCGGCAGGCGCATGTCGATGAGCAGCAGCAGGGCGTCCCGCATCGCCTGGGTGTAGTCGCCGGTGGGCGGGCCGTCCGAGAGCAGCGTCGCGTAGTGACCCTTGATCCAGTCCAGGTTCGCATCCATCGCCGCTTCAATGCCCATCTTCAGATCCTCGTCGGCCATATGTACCTCTATACATATTCTAGCGTGTCGGACAGACTTCGCGAGCGATGAGTGGAGGGTGTGGAGCGGAGGCGGCCCGGTCCGGTTATGGCCGGACATCCTTTCCCTCGACGTTGACTCCTCGGAGCGGCTGCTGCCATGTATACCTTTGATCCGAAACGACTTGAGAAGCTTGCCCAGCTTCGAGAAGCCGGGGTGCATCCCTACCCCCACAACCTCCATGTGACCCACACCGCCGCAGATGTGATCGCACTTATCGGCGATCGCGACGCAGAAACCCTCGAAGAGGATGAGACCGAGGTCACGGTCGCCGGTCGGGTGAAGTTCCGGAGAAAAATGGGGCGCGCCGGGTTTGCCAAGATCCAGGATCGGACCGGAATCATTCAGATCTGGGTCAGCAAGGACGTTGTAGGGGAAGCGGTCTTCACCAACATCTGGAAGAAGCTTGATGTGGGTGATCATGTCCATGTCACCGGCCGATTGATGCGGACCAGGTCCGGCGATCAGACGGTCCGGGCCCATACGCTGACGCTATCGGCGAAGTGCATCACCTCGCTTCCGGACAAGCACCACGGCCTCACCGACGTCGAATCCCGCAGCCGCCAGCGGTACGTGGATCTGTTCGTCAACGAAGACAGCCGGGAGACCTTCCTGCGCCGCTCTCAGATCGTGCGGGACATTCGCCGCTTCTTTGAGGATCGGGATTTTGTCGAGGTGGAAACCCCGATGATGCAGACGATCCCGGGCGGCGCCTCGGCCCGGCCGTTCATCACGCACCACAACGCGCTGGATATGGAGCTGTATCTGCGCATCGCCCCAGAGCTGTATTTGAAGCGTCTGGTCGTGGGGGGCATTGAGCGCGTCTTTGAGGTGAACCGGAACTTCCGGAACGAAGGCATCTCGACGAAGCACAACCCCGAGTTCACGATGCTGGAGTTCTACTGGGCGTATGCGACCTGGCGGGATCTGATGGATCTCACCGAGTCGCTGGTTCGGCAGCTCGCCCAGAACGTGACCGGTTCGACCACCGTCTCTTTTGGTGACCATGAGCTGGACTTCGGCAAGCCCTGGCGCCGACTGCGGATGGCCGACGCCATCGCAGAGGCCACCGGATTGTCTGCCGAAGATGTGCGCGACCCGGCCGCCCTGCGGGCGCGGTGGCTCGTCGACCATCCGCAGGACGCCGACAGCGAGACGCTGCCGACCACGATGGGCAAGTGGTTCGAGCGGTTCTTCGACACCTACGTTGAAGACTCGCTGATCCAGCCGACCTTTATCACCCACTTCCCCACCGAGATCTCTCCGCTGTCTCGTCGAAATGATGAGGATCCGGAGGTCGTCGATCGGTTCGAGCTGTTCATCGCCGGCTGGGAGATCGCCAACGGCTTCAACGAGCTCAATGACCCGATCGATCAGGCGGATCGGTTCGCGGCCCAGGTCGCGGCGCGCGAGGATGGCGATGATGAAGCGATGTTCTTTGACGCTGACTACATCAACGCCCTGGAATATGGCATGCCGCCGACCGCCGGAGAGGGAATAGGGATCGATCGTCTGGTGATGTTGCTCACCAACCGTCACTCGATCAAAGAGGTCATCCTCTTCCCGACCTTGCGTCGGGGCAGCCCCACCAGCTGAGATCGATCCAGGATAGTTATGCGTTTCGCTCTGCTCGTCGCGCTCTCCCATCTCCGGTCTCGCCAACGCGAGACCGGAGTGAGCGTGATCACCATCATTGCCATCGCCGGCGTCGTGGTCGGCGTCACGGCGATGATTATGGTCCTCGCCGTGATGGAGGGTTTCGAGGCGGATCTTCGCGATAAGATCCTGGGCAGCAACGCCCACCTTGTGGTCCTCAACTACAACGGCAACTTCCCCGACTACGACGCCCGCGCCGATGAGCTGGAGACCGTCGATGGCGTCGTCGCCGCGGCGCCGTTCGTCTACTCTGAGGCGATGCTCCGCTCTTCGCACGCCTCGACCGGGGTGGTGCTCAAAGGCATCGATCCGGAGCGTTCTGGCGCGGTCACCGACGTGGCCGCCAACCTCGTCGCCGGCCCGGAGGGGGAGCTGGAGACCGACGGCGCCCGAGACGCGTTGCTTGAGACGCTTCATACGCCCCCGCGCGGGATGTTCCAGAGCGAGGATGACACCGACGAGCTCCCTGGGATCATCCTGGGCCGCGATCTCGCCGATCAGCTGTGGGTCGGCGTCGGCGATCGGATCCATGTCATCAACCCGATCGGTGGTGGCAAGGGACCGATGGGCATGCCCATCCCCGACGTCAAGCCCTTCCGCGTCGCCGGCATCTTTAAGTCCGGCATGTACGAGTATGACACCAAATGGACCTATGTCACCATCGAGGACGCCCAGGCGTTCTTGAAGCTTGGCGATGTGGCCACCGGTCTTGAGGCGAAGGTGGATGACATCGACGGGGTCGATCCGATCGCCTTGGACTCTGAGGCGATGCTGCAGTATCCCTTCCACACGCGGCACTGGAAGAACCTCAACAGCAACCTGTTCGCGGCGTTGAAGCTTGAGAAAGTGGTGATGGGCATCATCCTGTCGCTGATCACCGTGGTCGCGGGGATGAACATCGTCGGGACCCTGATCCTGGTCGTGCTCACCCGCACCCGTGAGATCTCGATTTTGCGTGCGATGGGGGCGTCGAATCGCCAGATTCGGCTGCTGTTCATGCTGGAGGGTCTGATCGTCGGCGTCGTGGGCACCGCGATCGGGACCCTTCTCGGGCTGACAGGCTGCCTGGCGCTGCGGGAGTATCGGTTCCCGCTGGACACCGACGTCTACTTTCTGGACACGCTGCCGGTGGTCATCGAGCCGATGAACATTGTGGTCGTTGTCCTCGTCGCGATCGCGATCTCTTTTCTGTGTACCCTGTACCCCTCGACCGTCGCGGCCGGGGTCGATCCGGTCGAAGGACTTCGCTACGAATGAGTGGTCAACAAGGCGGCCGTGGGATGCAGGTCCAGATGCAGGGCCTGTCCAAGGTCTTCATCAAAGGACAGGAACGCATCGACGTCCTCACCGATCTGAACCTGGACATCGCCGCAGGGGATCGGATCAGCATTGTCGGCGAGTCGGGATCGGGCAAGAGCACCTTCCTTCATATCCTCGGCACCCTGGATCGTCCGTCTTCGGGCAAGGTTCTGCTGGATGGCCAGGACGTCTTCAGCCGCCCCGCCCGTGAGGTGGACGCGCTCCGCAACCGGGAGATCGGGTTCATTTTCCAGTTCCACCACCTTCTGCCCGATCACAACGCGCTGTATAACGTGATGATGCCCGCCATCATCGCAGGCGCCAACCCCAGAGCGGCGGAAGCCCGGGCCGAGTCGCTGCTTCGCAAGGTCGGCCTTGGGGCCCGGCTCACCCATAAGCCGGGCAAGCTGTCTGGCGGCGAGCAGCAGCGGGTGGCCATCGCCCGGGCGATGATGCGGCAGCCCGCCCTGCTGCTCGCCGATGAGCCGACGGGAAACCTTGATCCGCGCACTTCGGGGACGGTTTTGGAGATGATGCTGGCCCTCCATGAAGAGGTGGGCAGCACCCTGGTCGTGGTCACCCACTCGCGGGACCTCGCCAACCAGTTCTCGCGTCGGCTCAACCTCGTCGGTGGCCGCTTCGAGGAGCGGTCATGAGCGTCATTGGTTGGCTCGGCCTGATCGGCTTGATCTCGCTGGGGCAGGCCCAGCAGCCGCTGCCCCCGGTCCCACCGGACGCGCCGCTGCTGCCGCCGACCTCGTCGACGGCTCGTGTGGACATCGACGCTCCGACCGCCGAACGGCCAGCCGCTGCTGCTGGCACCGTCGCGGAGATCAAGGTCAAGGGCCTCAAGCGGGTCGACGAGGCTGCCATCCTCGCCGCCATCGGGCTCCGCGTCGGTGAGCAGCTCGCCGACTGGAAGGTCCAGCGGGACGTGAAGGCCGTCTACAACACCGGCTACGTCGATGATGTTCGTGTGGACATCACGCCGACCAGCGGCGGGATCCGCGTCCTGTTCCTCGTCGATGAGAAGCCCGCGGTCCGCGCCGTGCGCCTGGACGGCAACAAGAAGCTCGACGAAGAGTCGCTCCTCGAAGTCATCGACATCAAGCCCTTCTCTGTCCTCAGCGAAGTCTCGATCCAGAACAACATGCGTCGGATCAAGGACAAGTATATCGAGAAGGGCTACTACCTCGCCGAGATCGAGCCAGAGCTTCGAGAAGTCGATGAAGACCTCGTCGAGCTGACGTTTTCGATCACCGAGAACCGTAAGGTCATCGTCCAGCGGATCGACATCACCGGCAACGACAACATCCCCGACCGCAAGGTCCGTCGGTTCATGCAGACCAAAGAGGGCGGCATCGCCCCCTGGCTGACCTCATCGGGCAACTTCAACCAGGACATCATCGAGACCGACGTCCAGATCATCAAGCAGGTCTTCTTGGAAGAGGGCTACTACGATGCCCAGGTCAGCCCGCCGCAGGTCTTTCTGTCGCCGGACAAGCGGTATATCTACATCAACATCCACGTCGAAGAGGGCCCCCGCTACAAGCTCGGCGCGATCGAGGTGGACGGCGACTATGTCCCTGAAGAGGGCCTGACGGAGGCCGCGATCCGTGAGATCATCGACAACGGGACCACCGCGCGGATCATGAACGAGCGCTTCAAGAACGCCCAGGGGAAGGTCGACGAGGGCGAGCCGCTCCCGGAGGGATGGGAGAACAGGGGCGGCGGCCCGCTCGACTTCCGGCCCACCGGGCCGCCGCTGAAGACCGGTGACTTCTTCCGGCTGTCGGTCCTCCAGCAGTCCATCCAGCAGATCAGCGACTTGTATGGTGACCAGGGCTACGCCTTCGCCAACGTGCTCCCGGTGCCCACCCCCCGGCCCGACGCTGGCGTCATCGACGTCGTCTTCCGCATCCAGAAGGGCGACAAGGTTCGCATCGGCCGCATCGACATCACCGGCAACGACCCGACCTATGACAAGGTCATTCGCCGCGAGATCCCGATCAACGAGGGCGACGTCTACTCTGGCTCCGCCTTGAATGAGGCGCGGATGCGCCTGGACCGGCTGGGCTATTTTGAGAGCGTCCGGTTGACCACCCCGCGCGGCGCCAGCCCCGACGTGCTCGATATGAAGGTCGAGGTCGTCGAGCAGCCCACCGGGAGCTTCTCGGTCGGTGCCGGGTTTTCGAACCTCGAAAGCTTCATTTTCACCACGAACATCTCCAAGAACAACTTCCTGGGGCTGGGCTATGTGATGAGCCTCGCCGCCAACATCAGCCGGGCCCGGCAGCAAGGCAACCTCCAGCTGTTCGACCCCTACTTCCTCGACAGCCGATGGACGCTTCGGATCAACGGCTACAGCATCTCCCGGCAGTTCATCGAGGACGAGTACCAGCGCGGCGGCTCTATCGCCATCGGTCGGTACCTCGACAAGCGCAACGACATGCGGATGGAGTTCGACTACACCTTCGAGGACACCGGCCTCAACAACCTCGATACCTATAAGGAGCGCCTGCTCGGCGGGCAGCTGTATCGGAACGGCCTGACCTCAACCGGCGGCTTGAGCTTCGTGGTTGACAAGCGCAACAACCGCATCAACGCCACCCGCGGCGTCTTCCTGACTGCGTCGGCCAACCTCTCCGGCGGCTTCCGGGTCAACGAGGAAGAGGTGCTGTCCATCTTCGGCGGCGACTTCAACTTCTATGAGCTTCGGGCCAACCTTCGGCTGTATCGGCCGCTGGCCAAAGAAGACCGGGTCGTCTTCAAGTATAACGGAACCATCGGTCATATCGGAACCACTGACGGCACCATCCTGCCGTTCATCCACCGCTACCGGGCCGGCGGGATCAACTCGGTCCGTGGATACGACTGGTACACCCTCGGTCCTGCGCTGCGGGCCAACGGCACCAAGTTCAACTCCCGGACCACCTTCGTGGGCCTCGATGATCCCACCGCTCCGGACGATCGGCTCATCATCGGCGGCACCGAGACCTGGATCAACAACTTCGAGATCGAAGCCCCCATCGTCCGACAGGCCGGCATCTCGGCGGTCGTGTTCTTCGACGCCGGCAACGCCTTCGGCGACGTCTGGGGAGAGGGGCTCATCAACCCCGCCCAGCTGCGGCTCGCCTACGGCTTCGGCATTCGGTGGTTCTCGCCGATGGGGCCGCTGCGCTTCGAGTATGGGATCCCCATCAACCCCCGGCCGGACGAGCGGCCCGCGGTCTTCGACTTCTCGATCGGGTCCTTGTTCTGATGTGCACCGGATTTCGGTCTTCGCGGTAATCCTCTCGCCCCTCTGATCCGATTGAACAATCAGGAGGGATCGTTGAGCCTCATCACCAACAGTCCGCTGCGCACCCTGATCGTCAATGGCGACCAGGAGAAGATCAACGGCGACGCACAGCGTACAGGGTTGAATCTTCGCGACCACGATCTGCGCAACCTGGACCTGCGCGGGGTCAACCTCAGGCACGCCGACCTGCGGGGGGCGTACCTCCGGGCCGCAGATCTGCGGGGCGTGGACCTCTCTGCCGCGAAGCTCGATGGTGCCAGCCTTCACGGCGCGAAGGTCAGCGGGGTGCTGTTCCCCCGAGACCTCGCCGCCGACGAAATCCGCCTGTCCATCGAGTTCGGCACCCGGATGCGGAGCACCCTTCCGGAGCGATGAAGGATGGGCGTGCCCTGGGGGAAGGGCGGGCGTGCGCAGAGAGCGGACGGTGAAAGCCCGGCTCTGGTTCATGGGGCGGCGGCATAAGACTTGCTTCTGTAGAGGGCGCCCGCCCCAAAACAGGATGCCAACGACATGAACCCGCTCTCTGTTGTGACTCTGCTCTCCCTCTCGAGCGACGCTGCGCTCGCAGACTCCTTCGTCATGGTCGCAGAGACCGATGAAGGCTGTATGCTCTATCTGGATGGCACGAACCTGGTCTCTCGTGGCTGCAACGTGCACATCGAGTCCGGCAGCGGCGCCACGGACGACGACGGCAGCCTGACCGGGTTGGGGAACCTCATCGTCGGCTACAACGAGGCGACGTCCGACACCACCAAGACCGGCTCCCACAACCTCATCGTCGGCGAACACCACAGCTACACCAGCTACGGGGGCCTGGTCGCCGGCTATGAGAACACCGTCACCGCCCCCAGCGCGTCGATCATCGGTGGCGCCTTCAATACGGTCAGCGGTCAACAGTCGGTGGTGAGCGGTGGCTCCAACAACACCGTCGCCGGGACCGCCGCTTCCATCAGCGGCGGTGCTTTCAACGCGATCATCGGCTATGGCGCATCGATCAGCGGCGGGGCCTACAACAGCGCCCTCGGCAGTTATGCTTCGGTCAGCGGGGGATACTACAACGCCGCTGACGGTTCAGCCTCGTCGATCCTGGGCGGACGCCAGAACCAGACCTCCGGGTACTGGGTTTATGACACAGACCTCGCCGCGTTTGCGGCGGGAGGCGCGACCATCAGCGGCGGCTTGGAGAACGCGGCGAACGGCGAATATGCTTCGGTCAGCGGGGGGTACTACAACACCGCCGATGGGGACGCCTCATCGATTCTGGGCGGGCGCGAGAATCAGACCTTCGGCACAATCTCATACTACACCCGGTATGGGGCATTCTACCACGGTGCAGCGTCCATCAGCGGCGGCCTGCGCAATGACGCGAGCGGGGACTCCGCTTCGGTGGTGGGAGGGTCCGACAATCACGCCATCGGTGGAAATACCACCGTCAGCGGGACCGGCAATCATGCGACCATCAGCAGCTCGACCATCAGCGATGGCAGCAGGCTGCAGACCAACCTGCCGCTCGCGGCGGGGGTCACCAACTACGGCTCTGGGTACCAGGTGGCGCGGTACGCCATCGAGGATGGGGTGACCGTCCTCTCCGGGCTGGTCCGAAAGAGCGGAGGCTGGTCTCCTGGCGATCTCATCGGCACCCTGCCCGGTCATGCCTGCCCGGGAGCGACGCTGATCTTTGCGGTCAACACCCACAACAGCGACACAGGGCGTGTCAACATCAACTTCCGTTGTGAAATCATCTGGAACGGCGGCACTGCCAGTCACGACTGGATCTCGCTGAGCGGCATCTCCTTCCGACATCGCTGATGTCCAAGCGCGCCCCTGGAGAGGCGTTCATCCAGATACGTTGCAGTCACCCTGGATAATTCCCCTCCTCTCAGTCCCCTGGGAGATCGGCATAGGGCTCCCCGCCGCGGCAACCGTAGCCAACACCCGCGTAGGCGTCGAAGCGGAAGGTCGCACGAAAATCCGCCAACGGCGCCCAGGTCAGCAACGCCCACAGCGCGGCGTCCGCGATCCGAACCTGGCGCACGCTCGCATCATCATGAAAGTAGCCTGCATCGATCCTGCGGGCCTTCCAGTCCTCAATCGTGGCGAGAATCTGCACATCGTCGACGCGGATCTCGATCCAGTAAGCCATGGTGATCTTGTAGTCATCGGTGGCACCGCCCGGCTGCCCGAACAGGTGCGTCAGCTTCGCGCGCAGCAGCGCGATCTGGTCTGCGCCGAGCCCTTCGTAGCTCAGCCCCCACCGCTCGCCGAGATCGTTGATGAACAACCCCTCCATCGCGCCCGCCGACACCAGAACGGTCGGCCGGCTCGTCGGCTCGGCGACCGATCGGATGCGGATCGTCTCCCGTTCGATCTCGACGCCATCGGGAAGATGGCCTCGAACGTCGTCTGCGCCGATCGCATAGACGTCAGCCTGCCGCGGCACGGCGTCGGCGTCGATTTGCTTGCGGTAGGCCGGCACCCGCGCCTCGGCCTCGGCGCGCATCCGCGCGATCGCCTCGGCCCGCGCCTGGTCGGCGCGGGCTGCGACCGCACGATCTTCCACAGCGATCGCGCCGGCCTCCTCCAGCGCCTTCGCGACCCACTTCGCGCGCTCCCCCTGCGCGCGGGCGATGGCCAGCGGATTGCGACCGTCGATCCGGCCCGCGTTCAGCGGAGCGCCGGACGCGATGATCCAGTGGGCGGGTTGCGTGTACCCCGAGCGGGCGACGCAGCAGAGCGGGGTCGATCCGTCCGCATACACCACGTCGAACGTCGCCCCCGCGGCCATCAGCATCGCGTGCATCCCCGGCCGCGTCCCGATCGACAGCAGCGCGTGGGCCGTCGGCCTGCCCGCCTCGTCGGTCGCGTGGATGTCGAGGCCGGCGTCGAGAAGATGCCGCAGCACGCGCGGCTCACCGCATGCGACGGCGGCCATCCCGAAGGCTGCATGCTCACCATCCGGGATTGTCGCGCCGGCCGCGATGAGTGCCGCGACGATCTCATGGAAGCCTTCCTTCGTGGCCAGCTTCAGCATCCCCGCCGCCGGCCCTGTGCGCAACCACGCGTCCATCCCGGCGCGCAGCGCCGCGATCACCAGATCGGCCTGCCCCCGGCTGATCGCCTCCCCGAGCAGCCTCCCGATGCCCCCACACCGCTGAATGTCCGCACCATACGCGGCCAACAACTCCAGATGCCGCGGCCGGTTCTCCTCGAACACCCGCGCAACCATCTTCGGCGAGATCAGATGCGCGCGCTGGTCCGCGCTGAGCTTCTCGACGCACTGTCGATACAGGTCCACCAGCCCATCGTTGATGCATTCAGAGGCGAGCGCCCGAAGCGCCGCGTTGTCTTCTGTCGCCGCGAGCTGTCGGGTCCGCTTCGCCCGCTGCGTTTGCGAGACCTTCGGCTCCAGCACCGGAGGATGCGGCAGCTTCCGCACGATCTTCGCCAGATCCCCGCTGTGACGTGGCGCGTCCGGTCGCAAGAATTCGCTCTCGCCGTCACACTGCTCCGGCATCAGGTTCCGCAGGCGACTGACCTTCTTCGCGGTCTCTGTCGTCAGCCACACTGTGCGGACGCGCCGATGATGTCCCGCGTCGATCGGAAACGCCAGATCGAACCCGTCCAGATCAACGAGGATCCAGGTCTGCTCTTGTTGGTATACGAACCGGGCGATCGCACCGCAGAACCACAGGCCGCCGCCGAGGTCAAAATGAACCGGCGGCGCATGAAGACCGCGGAAGTCATGGAGAATTGAGTACACCGCAGGAATCACAGGGCCTTCCCAGACAGAATGGCGAGGATTGTGAATGTTTATTCTGAACGTTTATCCTTGGAATATCAAAAATGGGATCGCCCCGCCCCTCCCCACACCATAAACCTCGAGTCAGAGCATCCAACATGGAACATGTGGTGGAGGCGCTTGTGATCGGAATCCAGCGGGGCACGTTACAGTGGGTTCTGGAGAATGCAGCATGAATACCCAGGATTTCTTGAGATTGCTCGATCGTGCGGTGGGTGGCCGGGTGGTGTTCCTGACCGGCGCGGGCATCAGCGCCGAGAGCGGGATCCCAACGTTCCGCGGTGAAGAAGGCTATTGGACGGTCGGCAGCCGGGTCTACCGCCCGATGGAACTGGCGACGCATTCAGCATTCCTCGAACAGCCCCGTGAAGTCTGGCGGTGGTACCTGTATCGGCGCACCGTCTGCAACCGCGCGGCGCCCAACGACGCCCACCACGCCCTGGCGCGCCTGGAGCGGGCGATGGGGGAGCAGTTCGACCTGATCACCCAGAACGTGGACGGTCTGCACCTTCGGGCTGGCAATTCGCTTGAGCGCACTTACCAGATTCATGGAAACACCGATCTGATCCGGTCGGCCGATGGGTCACCGGGGATGTTCCCGATGCCCGAGGGGATCCCGTCGTTTGAGAAGGACACGCCGCTGACGGACGACGTATGGGAGAAGCTGGTCACGCCGGCCGGCAAGCGCGCCCGTCCCCATGTCCTGTGGTTCGATGAGTACTATGACGAAGCGCACTTCCGCGCCCATTCGGCGGTCCACGCGGCAGGACGGTGTGATCTGATGGTGATCGTGGGCACCGCCGGTGCGACCAGCCTGCCCCACCAGTGTGTTGAGGCCGCTGCGATGAAGGGGGCTGTGATCATCGACGTCAACCCCAACCCCAACCCGTTCAGTGAGTTTGTCTCGACCTATCCCCATGGCGCCTGGATGCGTTCGGCCGCGGGACAGGCCGTCCCCGCGATCGTAACGGCGCTGTTGGGCTAAACCCGCCACACCACACGGTATCTCACTCCATGATCAACGTGGCGGTGACATCACAGGGGAAGGTGAACCCGGCGCTGGAATATGCGGAGCACTCGCTGCCCGCGCAGGATATCCCCATCGCCAGGTCGCTGACGATGCGATCACCGTCCAGCTGGCCGGTCCAGTCCAGGGTCAAGGAGAACGCGTTCGTGAACTGGGAGACGTAGGGCGCCTCGATCTGTTCGCAGGTGAAGGCGCCATCGTTATCGACGGTGCACTGGGTGGTCGTCCCCTGTGCCTTGTTGGCGATCTGGAAGGTCTCGATCCCTTCCTCACTGAAGATCCGGTAGGACAGGAAGTCTTCGTTGGAGAAGTTGCCCTGGCCGAGCATCAGGGCATCCAGCCGAGCGCCCAGGACGCGCCCGAAGCCGCAGTCTTCGGCGTAGGCCGGGACATCCACCAAAAGCCAGTTCCCGTTGTCTGGCACTTCCCCGATGAAGGTCTCATCTGCGGCCTGTGCTGCGTCGACGTTGCGTGCGCCCGCGTCTGCCTGGGGGTCTGACGTCTCTGCACATCCAAACGTCACCAACATCGACCACACCAGTGCCTTCCTCATCATGGGCTCTCCTCAAACAGATAGAAGAGTGCCGTAACCGTCCTTTGTTCGTATACCATCGAAGTAATTTGGATAAAACCAGCGAAACCAAACCATCTTACTGGCTTTCAACTAGAGGAGTTCATCCTGTGTGAGGTTTAGATCGGCGGCGGTCAGATCCAGCTCGGTGTGCAGATAAACGGTCAGGGTCCGCGTCATCGCTGCAATCTCCTGGGATTCCCAGGCATAGGTCGCGTACTGGTGAGCCACGGAATCGACGAGCGTCGCGTCAGGGAGCGGCGGCGGCGTCTCGCTGAGGAGGCGCGCGTTGAGGTGGGTCCAGGTGATCTGGATCCAGCGCTTTGTGCTCTGGTTCTCCAGGGTGATGCACCGGTCGGTCTGTTCCGGATTGCCAGAGGTGATGATGCGATCAAATACCACGTTCAAATCCACGGCCATGCGTCCGTCCTGTCTTCTGGGGGAGTGGTCATGGGTATCTGGTGGGTCCCATTTGTGCCCCTTACTTGCACGGGTGACCGAAGGGCACCGCTGAGCCTTTCCGGTCGGGCTGAGGGAAGGTCTAATCTTTGTTTTCGTCGTTCGATGATCGTGGTGCGTCCCGTGGCATCCGTCTGGAGAGGATCGGCTGCTCCATCTGATCGTGGCGGTGGGAGACACGCCGCAGGTGGGAGGAAGGGTTCTTTCGGGTAGCGCCGAGCACCGGCGTGAGCTGGTGAGGCCGCGTTGACACACCGCCGCTGATCTGAAACGCTCCGCTTCATGCGTGACCACTCAGCTTTGCCCGCGGCCCTCCAGCGGGTCGCGGTGTTTGATCCCACCCTCGCCGCGTCGTTGGGGGACGACTTCAGTCGCCTCGCCCGAGCTGGAGAGGCGCTCGCCTGGGCGCATGCCCGCTTACCGGAGCTGCTGGAGTCGTCGGACGACGCCGCCCGGCTGGGCGAGCTGGTCCGTGTCACCAAGGCGCTGACCGGTGCGCCCGAGGCGTGGGCGGTGACCTGGGAAGGGGACCTTGCCGCGGGCCGGGCCAGCCTCCGCGCGTTGGCCAGCGACGGTCAGGCGATCCACAGCCCGCTCATCCTCTCTCAGAGCATCGTCGCCCAGGTCGTCCAGACCCGCCGCCCGTCCTGGTCCGACGACGCCAGCCAGGACGCCCGCTTCCAGGCCGCTGAGAGCGTCCAGTCGTTCTCGCTGCGTTCGGTGGGGTGTCTCCCGCTGGGCTCATCCGGTGTGCTGTATCTCCAGGATCCGACCACGCCGGGGCGGTTCACCCTGGCGCACCGGCTCCGCCTGAGCGCGCTGTGTCAGGTCGTCGGCCGGCTGCTGGGCCGAGACATGCACGGTCTGGCGACTCCGTCTGCGGAATCTGGCCCGGCGGAATCTGGCCCGGTGCCCGGCCTGGTGGGGCGCACTCCGTCGATGCAGGCGTTATTTCGTGCCATCCGCGCGTTCGCGCCGATGCCCTGGCCGGTGTTGGTGCTGGGGGAGACCGGGACAGGCAAGGAGGCGGTCTCCCGCGCCCTTCACGCCCTCTCGCCGCGCTCCGGTGAGCGGTTCATCCCGGTCAACTGCGGCGCGATCGTCGAGAACCTGGCGGAGAGTCTGCTGTTCGGCCACGAACGCGGCGCGTTCACCGGCGCCGATCGGCGCCGAGAGGGCCTGCTGTCCCAGGTCGGAGCGGGGACGCTGTTTCTCGATGAGGTCGGCGAGCTGCCGCCGTCTGTGCAGGTCAAGCTGCTGCGGCTGCTCCAGGAGTCGCGGTATACGCCGGTCGGCAGCAGCGAGCCGCGGGGGTTTCATGGGCGCATCGTCGCGGCGACGCACCGAAGCCTGGATCGGGCGGAGACCCGCGGCGCGTTCCGTGAGGATCTGTACTATCGCCTCGCGGCGGCGGTCATCCCCGTCCCGCCGCTCCGGGACCGGATCGCGGATGTGCCGCGCCTTGCGCGGCACCTGCTGCGCAAGGCGACCCGCCAGATCGCCGACGCGCCGACGCTCTCGATCCACCCAACGGCGACGCAGTGGCTCCGGGGGCAGCCATGGCCGGGGAACGTGCGGGAACTGGAGAACACGCTCCGCCGCGGGGTGGCCCGCTGTTTGTCTCGGAACGAGACGGTGATCGCGATCAGCGACCTTCAAGAGCCGACCATCGCCTGGACGCGCCCGGCGGGCGCGTCGGCGTCGGCGTCGGCGTCGGCGTCGGTGTCGGCGTCGGCCGCGAGCGTGGCGCCTTCATGGTTCCCCGATGAAGGAGAGGTCGGCGTCGCGGTCGCGCCGCGCGATGGGGTCGATCCGGAGCTGGACCTTCAGACGGCGACGACCCGGTTCCAGCAGGCGCGCGTCGGCCGCGCCCTCGATGAAGTCGGGGAGAACCGGACGCAGGCTGCGGAGCTGCTCGGCGTGAGCCGACAGTGGCTGCACCGCCTGATGAAGCGGTGGGATGAGGAGGATCCGGCATGGAGACAGAGATGACCGAGTTTGAGAACCTGCTGGAGTCCCTGGTGCCGGGAGCGGGCCGCAAGGACGCCCACGACGCAGAGGCGCCGGGGCTTCCCCAGGAGCTTGGCCTGGAGCCGCGCGGCATCCTGGGCCGCGGCGGGACCGGGTGGGTCTTCAAGGCCTGGGATCCGGTCATGGAGCGCGAAGTGGCGGTGAAGGTCGCCCGGGCCGACGGCGGCGCGGCTGCCCGGCTCGCCCTGCTCGATGAGGCGCGTCGGGCGACCCGGCTGCGCCACCCCGCGGTCCTGCCCGTCCACCGGGTCACCGTCGTCGGCGGGCAGCTCTATGTCGAGTGGCAGCTCGCACCGGAGCAGACCCTGGAGGTGTGGCTGAGCGACCCGGAGCGGCTGCAGGCGATGGGGGTGGCGTCGCGGCTGTTGGTGCTTCGGGACGTGGCGCGGGCGCTGGTGCGCGCGCACGCGCAGGGCATCGTCCATGGCGACCTGCACCCGGCGAACATTGCGATCGGACCGGCGGATGCGGTCTATGTCCTCGACTGGTCCGGCTCCAGCCAGGCTGGCCGCCTGCAGGGCAACCCCTCGCACGCCGCGGTGGACTGTTTGCACGGCGCGCCTGCCACTGCGGCCTCCGACATCTTCTCGTTGGGTGCCATCGCCTGGGAGCTGGTCTGCCGGCGTGCCCTCCGGCCCCGGC
>JBCBLB010000709.1:0-4890 GCA_038520555.1 Myxococcota bacterium
CCTCCCAGTGGGATTCTTCAGGATGGATGACTCATCGAGGATGACCCCCCGAACCTTTGACATGTCGATGTCGCGCGCCGCCTCATAGTTGACGATAGCGATATCGTCACCATCACCCCACTCCTCACCGGCGCGGAGATCTGCCAAGCGAACACCATGGAACCGTCTCGCTTCTCGTTTCCATTGACTCAGGACGGCGAGAGGGCAGAGGATGAGCACATACCCCTTACGGGCGACCTCAACCCCCCAGGATAGCCCAGACGGCGTCTTACCAAGTCCACAGTCCATGAACATGGCGAACATCTGGCGAGACAGGGCGCGCTCAACGATGTCTTTCTGGAAGGGGAAGAGGTGAGGAGCCGAGGTGGACAGATCCGATTCGGTCGCCACATCACCACCGAAGACCGCAGCGTATGACACCGGATCCGTGCACACGGTGAAGGTGTGGTCATCGTTACTGGCTATCGAATACGCTGGTAGCGCCTTGCATCGAAGGAATCGGTGATAATCGGATGCGTCCCGTGGGTTGATGTCGATGGTGATGGTGTTCACGACTGCCCCTTGTACTGGTTGAGGACCCCAGAGAGGACACTGATGATGACAGCATCATCAGGATGGTCTCGATTGTTTTTGACGTCGTCTCGAAGCTCATCGATTCGATTCACGATGACTTGATGGACATGGATGTCTTCCATGACAACGCGGAGTTCGTCATCCCCAACGATGATACCCTTCGATGGATACATCTTTCCCTCTTCGATGTCCTTCCTTCGTTGATAGTAAGCTGCCCTCGCGCCGCCCTTGGTGGACCCACAGCGACGGGCGACTTCATCCCAGGACATCGATGTGTTCTCTCTCAGCCAATAGACAGCATCGGCCTTGAATCGGAACAACCGCCCATGTGTGTGGATTGATGTCATTTGCTGACCAGGTCGAAGAGGGAGGTCTGGGCATCACGGGCGGAAAGTTCAACGCGCAGGTTTTTCTGCGCGACGCCGTAGTACCGGGGGTTGAGTTCCAGCCCGATGAAGCGCCGATGATGACGCAGAGAGATAACACCCTCTGAGCCGACCCCCATAAACGGCGAAAGGACGACGTCTCCCGTGTTGCTCCAGAGTCTCACAACCCGCTCGATGAGGGGGAGTTGAAGTGGGCAAACGTGGCGCTCATCGCCTGGAGACTTTGCCGCTTGCGTGTTGAGCGTATCCGTCTCTTTGATTCCATACATCGTAGGCAGGATGGCGCCCTTTTCGTAGTATTCGGTCACCATGTCCCGGAGCCCAGGCAGCGCATCGAGGGAGGATCGGGGGTCTTCTCTCCAGATCGGGCGCGCCCATTCGATCCATTCTTCATTGCTCACATCGCCCAGAATGGCGGCATCGTTGCCACCAGGCGCCTTGAAGATGAGGAGATAGTCAGCGAGAGCGGGACGCAGGACAGAGCAATCCCGCGCCTTTTGAAAGAACTGAAGACAAGCGGTCTTCGTTCGGATCGCCTGAGCTTGCGGGCACTTCGATATGGTGCTTTCACCATAGAAGTGCAGCCCGGCGCGCTCCATGATCTGGATCACCCTCCCCCGGATGTCATAGAGACCGATGTATCCGTGTTGGTTTTTGAACCGGCTGACCTGTTGGAGGTGGATCACCACGTTGCGGCCCGGCTTCATCAGCGGCGCGATGGTCGCACCAAAGAAGGAGAAGTGGGCCTCGAACTCTGCGTCAGACTCTCGGCTGTTGCCCATGTCTGCGACGTTGTCTGTGTAGGCAAACAGAGACGAGAACGGCGGCGAGAACACGGCGAGGTCGATAGATTCGGGGGCGATGAGGCGCATACCCGGTACACAATCCCCGTGGTGCGTCGCGTAGTCATCACCGAACAGGTCGAATTCGTCGGTATCGATGATACCATTGAGGTTGGTCATGATGAAGCACCGTCCCTTCGATCGGTCAGCATTGGTGAGATGAGAATAAAGGGTGAGAGGTCGGATTCCGGTGTGTCGTCAGGGTTGAGAATGATTGCGCCAACCCTTCCGTCCATCCGACGAATGGTTATTTCATCCGCACCCTTCAGGGATAAGGTCTTGATTCCAGATCGAATCATCGGGATCTGGACCCTGTATGGGGTGAATGTTTCAGGGGTTGCCGTGGTTTGACAGTCGATCCTTGCGGATGAATCTGTCATCCCCCCAGCACCACCCCCAGCACTGATGAGATCGATAAACACATTTCCGTCATCGACTGTCAGTTGGAAGTCGACAGCCTGCTTCTTCTCCCCCTGGGTCGCAATCTCCGCGATGGAGAGGGCAGAATCAAGGGCAGATACGGAAAGGGTGATGTCTGTGTCTACACCGCCCATTCCATTCAGCGCCTGTTGGTAGTCAGGGAACTCACCGTCGATGAGTGAGAACTCATAGAGGATGGTTCCGGCGACCAGGCGCCCCATGGAGGTAAAGAAGTCGAGTTTGATTTCTTCTGCATCCACGATCGCGGCAATGTTCGCCATGACATCAGGGGGCATGAGTGTACGCAGGGTGATCGGTCCACTGTCTCCTAAAACGATGGCTGGTCGATCCATCTTGCGGACCTGCCGGCCGTCATCGGTGGTGACCATGCGAATTCCGGTCGGCGTCTGATCAAGGTGCGCACCTGTCATGCCGTATTGTTTCCCGATGGTTGGCGCACAGACGCGAACCAGATCCGCAAAGTCACTCCCCACCATCGACACCTTGACCCGTGGATCCGTTGTGATGAGGGGTTGCGGTGCGATGGCACCATCAAGAAGGGCAAACCTTGTCTTTGCGTTTCCGCACCGAACGTTGATTCGGGTGGGTGACCTGGACGAGAGCTTGACTGATGGGCCGTTCGCAGAAGACAGGAAGGCAGACAAGGACGCTGCATCAATGAAGTGCTCAGCGTAATCGCTATCGACCTGAACATCATCACCCCTGGGGAGAGTGACGGTTACCTGACCGGTCGGAGAGAAGCCCTGTACCGTCACGTCTCCACCATCAGAGCAGATGCGGACGTGACGGTATAGGCCCTGCTTTGCGCGCCTGTCTATGACGCGTGATGCGATGGAGACGGCATCAAGAAGGACGCGTCGGTTGATCTTCATTCTTCAGTGTCCTTTTCGGCGGGGTTGGGCAGGTGTCGGTGTACAAGAGCCCTTCTGCGAGGTGCGGTTGCCACGAATCGGGCCCGGGTGAACCCGATGCTTTCAAACTGCTCGCAAAGAGCCACGATGGTGTGGCGGGGAAGGGTGATGGTTACGTCCTCGCATACGTCGCCCAGTCGATTACTGTCGAGCAGTCGGTAAAGGTCAGAGATATTGTTCACTGTCTCAGCC
The DNA here is from genome assembly GCA_038520555.1 of Myxococcota bacterium. Taxonomy (GTDB): domain Bacteria; phylum Myxococcota_A; class UBA796; order UBA796; family UBA796; genus JBCBLB01. The sequence continues at coordinate 3,346 of JBCBLB010000709.1, forward strand.
CGAAGGCGCTCTGCCCTGGCCTGATTTGCCCTCAGATCTTCAACCTCTAAGTTGAGAAGGGCGATGAAATCGTTGAGGGAGCGGATCATATCGCCGCGCTCAGCAGCCTCTTCCTGTGCGGTCTTTCGGGCGGCCATCTCGACGGTGCATTTGTTGGATACCTCCTGGAGGCGATCCTCCAGCTCCCGTATCCGGCCAAAAAGGTATTCTGTACTCACGGCGCATCATCATAGAGTGGGGGAGTGTTCAGTTGCATCCGATAGTCCTCATACTGAGACCGGCACTCGGTGATGACCTGCTGATACTCGGGTTCATCACTGTGTAGATGGTCGAGATAGGCGCATGCTGGGGGCTCTCGCACCTCGAAATCATCCGCGTAGCCCGGCATATGCCTGGTCTCTGCCTGTGGTGGGTAGTATTCGACGGTGACATCAATCCCGTCGAATGGGATGGTGAAGATATGACCGCTCATCGAAAGTCCCCAAAGTGCGAGAGGGACCATTCGATCTGTGCTTCACAGGAGCAGATGAAGAGAGGGCGACCCCGGCGCTGTCCAGCGAGAACGGCATACGCCCCACAGAGGGCCCTCAGGAGACGCGCAACCCGTCTGCGTTCGTTGGGAGAGCCTGAGAGGCGCTGTGCATCCGCGCGGACGCGGATGACGTCTTCCTGACCGTACCAATACCCGGTCTGCCCCTTGCGGTAGCCCTTCCGGGGGTAGGATGATGCGTCGGCGCCGGCAAACCATGCCGCACAGGCAAGTGCAGCGGTCCAGTACCGGATCCGGGGGAGGAGGATCCGTTCATCGCTCAGGCGGATCGCAGACTGGATGGTTTGGCGTACCGTGTCCGCGGTCAGGATCTCACGGGTGAGGTTGGTTCCACCCGTGTAAAGCCGGTCGCCCTGTAGGGTGGGGCGAATCTTGAGAGGAATCTCATCCTCTCTCCGCTGCCAGAACGGGACGATCAGCGGTCGCATCATGTCGCGAGGGACGCCATATCGGCGAACCTCGTTGGAGAAGTAGGGCTCAAGCATCATGGTAAATCCACTCGATTAGGTGATGTGCAGCGATGAGGACAACGAGCGTCACCGCTGCGGTGAGAAGACCGAACAAGGCGAGGTCGGCGAGCATCAGGGGCGACCGAAAACCCACCGGTTTTCAAGATCGGCAGTGTCCGGATCGTCGACGCCTTCCCATCCTGAATCCGCGTCATCCGAGAACAATGCGAGGTCGTCATCCATCGCGACGACCTGACTGCCCGCGTCATCGAGGTACATCAGCACTGTGTCGATGACGTCATCATGAGCGCCCATCAGGGCGACGCGCAGACCATGTCGGCTAACGTCTTCTGACGCCTGACCCATGGTGATGATGAAAAGCGCGTAGATGGAAGCCTCGTCCGTGCCTACGCGTTCCATGATGATGTCCACGTCCTCTGCGCGTGGGCTTGATTTCCAGTGATAATCCGGGCAAATAATGTCCGAGTTGACATCAGGTGTATACGGTTCTATTGTGGACACTGAACGCATGTTTCGATCTCCCCG
>JBCBLB010000319.1:0-10786 GCA_038520555.1 Myxococcota bacterium
ACGAAACATCCGATTTGTCGAGACCCTCGGGCGCGGGGGATTCGGAGCGGTGTATCTTGCGGACATTGAGACCCGCAGCGATTTCATTCAGCGGCTGGCCATCAAGATCTTGAGTGCAGAGATGTCCGCGATCTCGGACGCGGTGGCCCGGCACCGGGACGAGGCCCGGCTGCTCGCCCAGCTCAGCCATGAGAACATCGTCAAGGTCTTCGACTTGATCGAGGTGAAGGGCAAGCCGGCGGTCCTGATGGAGTATGTCGACGGCGCGGACGCGGGGCAGCTGCTGTGGCGGGGGCCCTTCCCACCGCGGGCGGCAGCACAGGTCACCGCCGCGACGGCGGCGGCCCTGGCGGCGGCGTATTCGACGCCCAGCCCGCGAACCGGCCACCCGCTTCGGGTGATTCATCGGGACATCAAGCCGGCGAACCTCCTCGTCTCACGGCACGGCGGGGTCAAGGTCCTCGACTTCGGCGTCGCCCGCGCGGACTTCGACCGCGAGGGGCAGACCGGCTCCAACCTGTTCGGGACCATCCGCTACATGGCGCCAGAGCTGTGGCTGCATGGGGCGACCAGCCCGGCGGTCGACATCTACGCGTTGGGCATCACGCTCCTGGAGCTGCTCACCGCCGCCGCCGGAAGCCGACCGCCGCTGGACGTTCACAGCTTCGACGATCACCACCAGCAGCTGCTCGCGCGGCTCAACAAGACGGCGTGGCCGGAGCCCTGGCGGGAACGCGTCTCTGAACTGCTCTCCGCAATGTTCGCCTTCACTCCGACGGATCGGCCAAACGCAAAAGACGTCCACCGGACGCTGCTGGGGATCATCAAGGACGCCCCGGGGGAGAGCCTGGCCCAGTACGCCGCCCGTGAGGTCCCGCCGCTGATCGCAGCCCGACGAGAGCGGTTCGCCGATGATCCCCTGCCCAGCTTGAAGAGTTATCGAAGCCCGCTGTCTCGCGGGGCGCCGCAGCCCGGCTTCAACCTGACGCCGACCCCGGTGACGTCACACAGCGTCGCGCTACACCGGCCGCCGATGCCCACGGCGCCCATACCCGCTTCGCCCATACCCGCTTCGCTCGATCTCACCGCTCCGGTCAAAGCGCAGCGACCGCGACGCCTGATGCCCATGATCGGGATGGCTGCGCTCGCTTCGCTCGTCATGATCGGTGTCGTGGCACAGTCGATGAGGGCCCCATCCCCAGAACCGATCTCTACACCGCAACCCCAACGCCAGATCCAGCCGCTGACGATGGCGCCGATCGTTATCGAGCCCTCCCCGCCCGAACCGGCGCCCACAGCATCGCCTGAACCCGCAGCATCGCCTGAACCCGCAGCGTCACCACAGCCACAACCGGTCACGGAGGCGCCCGCGATCGCTCGGGTGGTGCGGGAGCCGGTGGCGTCTCCCAGGCCGATGCCAGAACCAGAGCCGACACCGACGGTGGAGCCGGCCGTTGAACCCGAACGGGTGATGGCAGCGACTGCGGCGGTTGTTTCTCAGCCGGAGCCGCAGCGGACGCGGCGGGTGACCTTTGGCGGTTCGATCGTGGGGATCACGGTGGCGGTGAATGGACAGGTGGTGGGAAAGACCCCACATGAGATGGATCTGCCGTACGGAAACTACACAATCCGTATGCAGTGGGAAGACCAGATCGTGGAGCAGGAGATCTATATTCAAGCAACCACGCCGGCGATATACACGTGGACGACGGGATCGTCAAAAATTCGTGCGAAATAGAGTTAACGCCCCCTGAAATTCCGTTATCTACAAACTGTGAACACACATTTCCCAATCGCACTGCACGCCCTCACCCTGCTGGCCCAGGCTCACGAGCACCTGCTCACCAGTGAGAAAATGGCCGAAAGCGTCAACACAAACCCGGTGTTTCTTCGTCGGGTCTTAAAAGCGCTGAAGCAGGCCGAAATCATCGAAACACGCCGCGGCGCGGGTGGGGGGATCGCGTTAACGCGTCCTCCATCTCGAATCACGCTTGCGGACGTCTATCGGGCCATTCGGGCTCAGAAGACCCTGTTCGTCCTACACAGTGAACCCAACCCGGACTGTGGGGTGGGGGGCAACATTCAGGACGTTCTGTCTGGCTACTTCGAACAAGCCGAACAGAAGCTGTTGCAACACTTCGAACGCTACTCCATTCGGGACATCATCTTTGATCTTCCCGAGAACGGCGTGCCGGTATTGCCAACGCTCGGGTTGCAGCGCGGTACAGCGGCGCCTTAACGGCCAGCGCGGCCATCTCAAGGTCGTACTCACGTCTGCGAAGCTTTCGGACCAACCCGGTCTCTGCCCAGATCATCCTCTGGGCGACGTCATAGTACGGGCGGGGGTAGTCCATCTCGAATCGCAGTCGACCGCTCCCATCGGAAGCTGGCGTTGGCAGAACCCGATCAACGATCTCATCATAGAAGGTCGTTCCTTTCATCGGATGAGCCACTGACAGCAGCGTGACCTCTGGTTGCAGGGTGTGGAGCATCGTCAGGGTGGCGTCCAGGTCTTCCCGAGATTCGCCGGGATATCCGATCATGACGAACACACCGAGTTCGATCCCGGCGCACCGCAGGTTGACGCCGGCGGACAGGATGTCTTCGACCCGGTCATTCTTCCGCATGGCGTCGAGGATGTGTTGAGCGCCGCTTTCTGCAGAGACATAGACGCGATAGCACCCGGCAGCGGCCAGGTCTGTGCAAACCTCTGGCGTGAGGGTCTCTGGACGGGCGATCACATAAAACGGAATCGTGCTGCGTCTCCGAATCATCTCACGACAGAACCGCTTGACCCAGCCCCGATTGATGGTGAACAGGTCATCGGCGAACCAGATCTGATCGGGGTCGAAGGTGGTCCGAATCGCCTCCAGCTCATCGATGACGTCGTGGGTGGACCGTCGCCGGAAGGTGTCCCCATAGACCTGCTTTGAGCACCATGAACAGTGATAGGGGCATCCACGGCTGGTGACCATGCTCATGGCGGTCTCCCCATGTCGTTTTTGCCAGACCTGAAAATAGTGTTGTAAGTCCGCGCGGCGGCGCTCGGGCCATGGGATCTGGTCGAGGGGTCGAATCAAGGGCCGGGGCGGGGTCCGCACCCGCTCCCCACGGTGTCGGAAGACGATACCGGGGATATCGACGAGGGCGTCATAGTTCCACCGCCAGCGGTTGGCCTTCAGATGCTGCATCAGCGCCGTGAGGGTGCGTTCCCCCTCCCCGATGACGATGACTTCGACCCCTGCGTCGAGGTACTCGTCGATGTACTGAGCAGGATCGGGGCCCCCCGCGATGACCCGCCGCCCCTCTGCCCGGCAGCGGGCGACCATTTTCTCCGCGATCGGCCGGGTCACCGTGTGCCCATACAACCCGACCACCCGTGGAGAGTCGACCATACACCGTTCGAAGAAGTCGTCGGGTCCGTCCTGAAACGTCGCGTCCATCCAATCGACGGCGGAGATCCCCTCGCGCTTGAGCCATGCGACCAGATACTGCAACCCCAACGGCGGAAACGGCCGCATGATCTCTTGCTCATGCGGGTCGTTGACCAGGTAGTAGGCATGAAATAGCAACAGATCCAGCCGGCGTTGAGCCATCGCGCCCACCCCTTGTCCTGATTGAGCCGATATCATCGAGGATAACCCGCCCGGGGTAAAGGTCTTACAAGAGGCGACCGATCTTACAGAAGCAGGGGGCTTTGCCCCGCTGACATTTTCCAGACATGCTCGCATAAGAACGGCATAAGGCGGACATCGTCAGGCTTGTATGGTGGTTTCAGGTTACGAAGGCCTTATCTGGGCGGGGCGGTCTTCCGTACCTTGAGGGTGTCTGAACCCACCCCAACACGAGAGGTCCCCGGATGTTCGCACTCTTTGCCGCCCTGACGATCGGTCCTGCGTCTGCTGACGCCGAGCGAAACACATCGCTGTTGCAGCTGATCGACCGCTATGAGGAGCTGGCTCCAGAGGTGGTCGCGGCCCGGTTTGAGGCGCTCACCGCAGCCCAGCTTGAGTTGTTGGGTCAGTGGGAGATGCTGGGGGCGAGCATCGCGACGCGGATCTGCCACAGCGAATCGGTCCCGGTGCAGCGGATCCTCTGGGAGTCGCCGTCTGGGGAGTGGACCTGCGCCGAGCTGCTGCAGAACGAGCGGGAGGCGCATCAGTGGGGCGCCCAGGCGATCCTGGAGGAGGCGATCGAAGGCCAGCGCACCCAGGCGCTGGCGGCGCTCCAGCCGCAGCCTTCGACCTGATCGGCGCATGATCGTCTTTTCGGTCAAAGATTGTCCGCTTCACGCCGGCCACCTGGGACGCCTGTGGAATACAGGAGGTACTCGGGCTCAGGAGTGAGAGATGGCCATCATCTATGTGGCAGGAGACTTGTTTCATCGTTCACAATCGTTTTCGGCGCTGGCGCACGGCTGCAACTGCGCGGGAAAGATGGGTCGGGGAATTGCGGTGGCGTTCCGCAAACAGTTCCCCGCCATGTACCGTGACTATCAGCAATCCTGCCAGATCGGGGCGTTCGTGCCGGGCAACACCTACCCCTGGCGGGACGGACACCAGTGGATCTACAACCTGGCGACCCATGGACATTGGCGGTCAACGGCGAAGCTTGAGTATGTCCATGCCGCCTTGTCGGTGATGATGCTCCATGCACGCGACCAGAAGGTTCGGGAGATCGCGCTGCCACGAATCGGTGCGGGCCTTGGGGGGCTGTCCTGGGACGATGTCCGCGCGGCGCTCGCCCGCTACCAGGATGCAAAGACTGATCTCATCGTGTTTGAGACGTATACCGCGGACACGGCGGCGATCCACCGGGAGACGGTGGGCACGCCCCGACACCCGATGGCGAAGAGCCTGGGCGCCGGCTCATAATAAGGACCGATCGAAGCGCGCGATTCGCTGCTGGAGGTCGGGCGGGCATGGCCGGAGGGCGTTGGCCGCCCGAGCCCATTCGATATGATCGGACGCGGTCCGCCGAAGGTGGTCGATGATCTGGGTCCGATGGGTCAGGGCGAGGTGCCGGGCCGCGATCCATCCCTTCGCCCAGACCGTGCTGTCGAGCTGTTCGAGCAGGATCTCTGTGGCATTGCATTCACCGAGGAACCGGACCGACTGGAGCTGGGTGGGCACCCAGGGGTCTTCGAGACATGCCGCGACGTCGTTTTGGTGAATGGCGCTCATCGGCAACGCGACCCGCAAGGTGCGGATGGCGCACATCCGCAGGTGCGGGTTTGGGTGGTGCAGATACTCGGCGACGGTGGCGCAGCCCTGCGGAGAGGGTGGCACCGGGGGGTGCCGACGCCACCGGCTCCTGCCTGTTCGGGCTCCTGCCCACAGCGCGGCGATCCGCTCCAGTCGATACTGCGCCTTGCGGCCGCCGACATACAACCGGTTCAAGTGCTCTTCGACCTGTTGGGCGATATACCCCACCGGTCCTCCTGGTGTCTGGTACCAGAATGCAGGTAACCACTCAGGCCCTTTTCATTGAGGACGTTATGACCGACCGAGACGCCGCTCTTGCTGCAAATCAAGCGTTTTACGATGCGTTTAACCAGATGGACATGGACGCGATGGCCGACATCTGGTCTCAGCGATCGGAAGACACCTGCATCCACCCCGGCTGGGAGCTCCTCCGCGGCTGGCCGGCGATCCGGAACGCCTGGCGGGTGATTTTCGCCAACACCGACTACAACCGCATCGGCCTGACCGACCTGACCATCGAAGTCATCGGCGCCGTCGCCCGGGTACAGTGCGTCGAGAACCTCTACACCGTCGTCGGCGACCAGACCATCCACAGCCAGGTCGCGGCCACCAACATCCTCGTCCGGACCACCATCGGCTGGAAGATCACCCTCCACCACGGCTCGCCCATCGCCTCAGAGACCGTCGAGATGGAGATCTCGACGGTCTCCGACCTCGACATCAACTGAACAGCCGCAGCAACAGCAGAACCAGCCCTCCCCCAAAGAGAGCCATCAGCACGGCGAGAAAGATGATCTGCATCATCCGGCGCTGCGCCGGAGCCGGCGCCCGGGCCTTGGACGGCATCTGCTTCATCCCCCCCTTATCCCGCATCGGAAGCGGCGAAGATTGCGGAGATGGTGGGGGCGCGCCCGTCGGCATCGCGCGACCTGGAACGCTCGCCATCATCGGCGGCCGGGCATTGGACGGCATCGGGGGCGCCGCGAACGCACCGGTGCGTTCCATCTCTTCCATATCGAAGCCCTCGTCCGCCCCCAGGGACAAGGCGACGGCTTTTGCATGGAGGAGATCTTCGAGTTCGTCTTCGTCAACCTCTTCCTCCATCCCTTCCACGGGCTGGGTCACCTGCTCCAGATCGTTGTCGGGGTTTGCGATTTCCCGATCGATGGCGACAAAGGCTGTGAACCGACAGAGCACATTGAACCGGAGCGAGGTCTCGATCAGGGCCTGACGCAACGCGCCGCTGCCGCCGAAGCGATCGACGTCGTCTTCCATCTCACGGACCTGGGCCCGCGCCCAGAGGATCGACAGCGCCGGATCGTCCACGGCCACGATGGGCACCTCACGAGAGAACGAACGGCCCTGGGCGTCGGTGGCGACGACCTGGGCGGGGCCCAGCGGGGCCTTCGACAGGCGAGCGCGGAGCTGTAGGGGGACGCCAGGGAACAGATCCGGCGGGCGGCGTGGCGTCTGGGTCCCTTCAACCAGGCCATCGATCTCCAGCCGGACGTCGGTCAGCACCGGGCCGCCCAGGATCCGCTGCAGCCGGCCCATCGCCTCGGCCAAACGGCCGTCGCTCTCGACCTGCTCGTACAGCCCCTCATCGGCCAGCCGGCGCAGAAACCCTTCGTTGACGCCCCGGTCGATGCCCACCGTACAGACCCGGACGTCATCCAACCGCGCCCCCAGGGTCTGCAGGATCTGGGCTTCGTTGGAGACCTGGCCGTCGGTCACCAGGATCAACTGGCGGTCCCGAGACGGATCCGTCAGCATCGACGCGGCCTGGGTCAGCGGCTGCGCCATCTCCGTCCCGCCGCGGGCGTCGACCGTCGACAGGTATTGGACCGCCACGAACCGATGGCGATCGGTCGCCGACACCAGGCCGAACAGCTCTGGCGGCTGCTCCACCACGCTGTCGAAGGCCAGCACACAGAACCGATCCACCGGCCGGAGCGTCTCGATCATATCGGCGACCGCGCGACGGGCGGTGACCATCTGCCAGCCGCCCATGCTGCCCGACCGGTCGAGGATGAACACCACGTCCCGGGACCGATCCGGCAACGCCCCGTCCGGCGGGACGACGGTGAGCTGGACGGTGTGTTCGTCCCCGGCCCCGTCCGGCGCCACCAGCAACGCCGTCTCCACCGCGCCTGCCTGCACCCGCCAGCGCAAAATAAAGTCCCGATTCAGCTTCTCACCCGGATACAGCGTCGCCACCTGTCGCCCATCGCCGGTCCGGGTGACCCGACAATCATGCAGGCTGCACCGCAAATCCGCGATCGAGAGCCCCGCCGGATCGATCTCCACAGTCATCGAGAGCTGGACCGGCGATGCCATCCCCGGCAAAAGCACCGGCGGCGAGATCCGTGACGCATCCGGCGACGCGTCGGTGTCCGGCGATACACCAGAACCCACCGGCGGCCCCGACTTCGGGCGGCCCGGCACATACCGCTGGCCGACCACCAGCGGGAAGCGGAAGGTCACCTCATTATCGCGGCAGGACAGCGGCCCCAACAGCGACAGCACCACCCGCGCTTCTTCGCCCGGCATCACGTTGCCCACCGTCATCGTGAAGACGTCGGGCCGCTCTTCTTCCGCGAGCGCCGCCCGCTGGCCCGCCGCGATGGCCGCGTGGTAGTCCGCACGCGCCTGACCACGCTCCTTGAGCACCCCCTCGATCTCACGGCCCCCAAGGACCGCAACGAACCGATCCACCGCCGCCCGATCCGGAAGCGGGAAGATATACGTCGCTTCGATCGGGCGATCGCCGTCGTTGAAGAAGACCTGCTCCACCTCGATCTCAACGTCCAGGCCAAGGACCGACGCCCGAACATCCAGCGACCGAAGCGGCAGGTTGCGACCACCAGCCACCAGCGCCCCAAAACCAGAACCCGACCCGGTCATCACGCCCATCGACGCAGCCGACAGGACCGGGAGTGCTTCAGCAGACATCTTCACCTCCTTCACGAACGAGCAGACCCAGCCGCTCCAGCAGCGCCACCAGCGGGGCAGCAGCCTGTGTGATTTCATCAAGCTCATCGTCTGTCAGCCCGTCCCCCGGACCCAACACCAGGGTCGCCCCCGGCGACAGCTGCACCGCTCGGACAGCCAGAACCCGCCGCGGACGCACAACGTCCGCGGGACGCTCATCCCAGAACGAACGCGGCACCGCATGCGTCGACACCGTTGGCGACACCGTTGGCGACACCGTTGGCGAAGCCGGTGGCTTCGCCGCAGACAGGTTCGCCAACGCACCAAGCGCCGACCGATCCAGCTGCGCAAGCTGTGACCGGATCTGCTCCAGGCTGGATCCCGCCGCCTGAAGACGCTTGATCGCCACAAGCTGCTCAAGGTGGCGAAGTCCATAGATCGCCGTCCGACCCTCATAGTCAATCGGCCGATCCATTACCCCCGCCGAAATGTAGTACCGAATCGTCCGAACGTCCGGCATCGAACGAATCCGACCACTTTGCGGATCAACCGACGCCGCCGAGAGAATCTCACGCGAAGCCCGCGCCAGCTCGCTGATCGTCAGTCGCTGCTCTTCTTCCTTCTTCATACTGACAACATGACACTGTTAAATGACACTGTCAAATAATCACTGTAATTAAAACACTGTCATTCAGACAGTGTCGAACCCCCAACCGCACAAAAAAAAACGCCCCATCGGGGCGGCTCAACATCATAAACAGACGGCGGCTTCAGGCAGCCTTGCCCGTCACGTCCACGGCAGGCGCAACCACCACAGGCGCCGGCGGTCGCATCGGAGACCCTGGCGTCTCCTGGAAGCGCTCCTCCAGCCAGCGGGCCAGATGCTGTTTACAGTCGGCGACCACCTGTCGGGTGTGAGACGTCTCGCGAAGCTCGTCGAGCATCTCCTGAATGGACGCCTGGACCTGTCGGTCGAATTCTTCGACGAGGTGCGCTGGCGGTGTTTCACCAGGGCCGCAGATCTTCGGCGGGTGGAGCGGCTTGCCGATTCGATACCGAAGCCGCGTCGGCGGCGGCAGGTGTGGCCATGGGCCGATCTGGAGGCCCCAGGGCAACGACAGCGAGACCGGGAAAATGCTCGCCCGCGCGATCCTGGGGATCCCCACCGCCCGGGCGAACCGTGAACCATCCGTCAAAACCATCATCGAGCTCTGCATCCCGGCGTGGGCGATGGGCACGATGGGCACCCCGGTCCGCATCGCCAGCCGCGCATACCCACGCCGCCCCGCGAAACGAACCTTATACCTGTCTTTCCACGGACGCCACACGTCCATATCACCGCCAGGCATCACGATCAGGTCGCGGCCCCATTGGGTCAGAACCTGCGCACCCAGCTCACGACATGCCCGCACCCCGCCCAGCTTGCTGCACACCGAGCCGGTCCGATCGCTGGCGAAGATCATCTCATGACCGAGGCCATGGGCCGGACGGCCGAAGTCATGGTGGCGGTGCCAGGCGTACCACAGACCGAACGCGTCCAGCAACGTCGTCCCACCCGAGTGGTTCGACACCAACAAGACGTTGCGGGCCGGCAGGTTGTCCCAGCCACGCGTCTCCAGCTCGAAGTACCGGCCATCCCCGAACAGGCGACCCATCTGGCCGTGCAGCCGGCGGGTAAAGGTGGGGTCGAACTGCTCTGGGCCAGCCCCCCAGCGGGTATGGGTGTCGCTCTGAAACCAGCGGACGAGAGCAGATCGTGGGGCAGAAGGCATCGAGAGGTGGGCTCCAGGGTTCTACGGGCCGATCGCCGTCTCACTGACAATCGTCACCTCTCCCTATGGACTTTACTGACAACCGTCAACGATCTGACTGACGATCGTCAGCATCAATTCAAGATAAAATCGCGCACCCAGAACAGGAACCCGCCATGATCGCTCTCTCTCGTGCCGTCATCCTCGCCACACTCCTCAGCCTCCCGAACGCCGTGCGTGCCCAGCAGAACGACCAGAGCCGCGCACGGCAGTCGGACACCCACCTCCAGATCTCGCCCTCTGCCGTAGAGATCGTCAGACGAGTCAACCCCTCCTTCCCAAAGAAAGCCATAAAAGAAGGCTATCGGCATGAAGAGTGCCTCGCGCAGCTGTTCATCAACGAAGACGGCAAGACCGAATCGGTCGAGGTCCTCCAGGGGTGCCCCGGCCCCTTTCAGAAGCCCACCCAGAAAGCCGCCAGAAAGTGGCGCTTCTCCCCCTACGTCGGCACAGACGACAAGGTCAAGAAGGTCACCTTCGTCCTCCGGTTCCGATACACCCGCCCCAAGTAGCCCTCCTTCCCAGAAACAAATGAAACCGCGCGCTCGGGGAAGCGCGCGGCCCGTGTCTCCGTACATCTCCTGGGACACCAAGCCGCGTGGTCCCTCTTGCGCATGTTCCGCTTCATGATCGGCGTCAACAAGTTGTGGAAGACCACGGCAGCGGGGTCCATGCAGATCCGCAACTTGTTGACGCCGATCATGAAGCGGAACATGCGCAAGAGGGACCGCATTACCCCGGATTGGTGTAATGCGGTCCCTCTTGCGCAGGTTCCGCTTCATGATCGGCGTCAACAAGTTGCGGATCTGCATGGACCCCGCTGCCGTGGTCTTCCACAAC
>JBCBLB010000346.1:0-10256 GCA_038520555.1 Myxococcota bacterium
CGTCGAAGAAGTCTGTGATCGGCTCGACAACAACTGCGACGGACAGATCGACGAGGGCTTCGACAGGCCCTGGATGTTGGACGCCGATGACGACGGCTTTGGCGGGTTGGATGACACCTCCTGCCTGGCGCTGGATGGCTTCACGAACCGTGGGGGTGAGCTTATCGACTGCGACGATCAGAACAGTGCGATCCACCCCAGAGCCGTGGAGATCTGCGACACCATCGATAACAACTGCGACGGGCAGATCGACGAGGGCGTGCAGATAACCGTGTACGCCGATCTGGATGCAGACGGCTTCGGCGATCCAGAGAACCCGGTCCATCAATGCCCGGACGCTTCTCGGGAAGGCCTTCTTGCGTTCGCCGGGGACTGCGATGACCTCGACGCTGAGATCAGCCCGGATGCGGCCGAGATCTGCGACGACCTGCTGGACAACGACTGCGATACGCTGCGCGATGAGCCCGGCTGCACCGTGGAGGCGATCGGGATCCTGGACGAAGACGTCGGCTGGATCGAAGACCTGACCCAGAACGTCCAGATCATGGGGGACATCAACTGCGATGGTGTCTCAGATGTGCTTGTCGGCACGAAGTATGACAACGTCCTGCTCTATGGTCCGCTGACATCCCCTGGGCGGTTCTCTGACGTCGGCGTGCCGGTCTATCCCGAGCAGGATTGGGATCGGTCATACGCAGAGTTGTTTCGAGGATACGGAGATCTGGACGGTGATGGTTGCGCGGACCTGCTCGCGACCGGCCACCATCGCACCGGCGAGCTCAGCGCCGAGAACCGCAACTACCTCCTTTATGGGCCTGTCGAAGGAGCGGTGCACCTCAAAGATGCCGATCGGATGGGCCACCCTTATCCAGACGGCATCGCGCGCTCCCTGCACTGGATCGGGGACACCAACGGCGACGGCAGCGACGAGGCGCATGAGTATGTCGACACACCGGATGGCCGGGTCTCTCTGCTCTGGGATATCGACGAAAGCGGGACACTTCATGCGGCGCCCCTTGCGTTCACCACACAACCCGACATGCTGTATATCCGTGAGATCGACCCGCTCGGGGACACCAACGGCGATGGGCTGACCGACTATCTGATCCACCAGAGCTACGGCATCCATCCAGAGTATGATGAGTCCGATCCAGACATCGTCTATGGATCGTACGGCGGCCCGTTCTTCCTCGAAGGGCCGCTGCTGGACGGCCAGACCTTCATCGTCTCGGACACGGAGATGGTGTTCCTTGATCTGAGCGCGTTGGGGGACGTGGACGGTGACGGCTACGACGACGTTCGATATATCCGCTCCGTGCTCTCCGGCCCGCTGACCGATGGCTCCGGTGTCACGGCTCACTTCGACGATCTCGGCATCACCGCGTCAGACATCCACGCCTTCGACTATGACAACGACGGGGACAATGACCTCCTGGTGGGCGCGCCGCACCATGGGGATCCAGCGCGTCTGGCCTTCGGGCGCGCCTACCTGTTTACCGGACCTGTCGAGGGCTCCCTCACCGAAGCAGACGCGGCGCGCATCTTTGTTGCGAATGTCGACCTGAACGTCAACGTGATCATCAGCGCCGGCGCCGATCTGACCGGCGATGGCATCGAAGACGCCGCGATCGGGATGCCCAACCACACCCCATATCCGGGGGCGCCTGGACCGAGCGCCCTCTACATCCTCCCTGGCCTCTGAGTAGATCTCCGCCGGCCCGCTGGTGTATGACAGCGACATCGGCGGGGGGAGGCTGGTGAGCGAGCAGGGCCTGGATCTGGATCTGTCGCAGACGCAAGCCGCGCTGGTCGTGGGGCGACGGATCCCCGTGCGCACCCTCCGGGCTGCAGACATCCGCAGCCTGCTCACCGCGGCAAAGAGCGCCGGGCTGTCGGGGGTGCCTTCCGGGGACATCGGCGAGGTGAGCGAGGCGCACCACCGCACCATCGAGGACGTGGTCATCGGCTGGTGCATTGGTCGGGCCCTGGCCGAGGCAGACGGCCCGATCGGCCCCTGGTCGCTCGAAGACCTGCGCGATGGCGTCGCAGCGGCGCAGGCGCGGGTGGATCGGCGCTGGTCCGCCGTCGACATGGCGATGGGCGCTGGTCCGTGGCGGTTCAGCCAGACGTCGTTATGGCTGATCTCGACGGGACCGCTGGGTTCGGGATGGCTGTCATACGGTGTCCAGGCGACCGAGGCCCAGGCAGACACCTGGGGCGTCGACTTCGCACAGGGCGCCAGCCGACATGGCCCGCATCCGCTCGGCGTCGCTGGATTCGGCGTCCAGGTCAGCGCGGAGGGCACGCCCACGATGCGCATCGACCTGTCCGACGTCGGCCACGGCATCCGAGCAGATACAGTCGATGGGCTCCAGCCCGCCGGTGGCTATTACCTGATCGGTCAGTACGACTGATACGCAATGAACCGTCGTTGTAACGCTTGAATGGTCGCCGGTGAGGTTCCACAGCAGCTTCCGATGAGCGTGGCTCCGGCGCCGACCCACTGCTCAGCGAGGTCGGCATACCGTTCCGGTCCATCGTCGGTGACCGCCCACCCCAGCCCGTCCGTCGGATGCCCCGCGTTGGCATATGCGCCGAATGGCACGCCGGCGTCTGCGATCCGCTGGACGTAGTCCAGCGTCTGCCGAGCGGGCACACAGTTGACCAGGACCGCCGAGGCGCCCCGCTGAACCGCAGCGCTGGCGGCAGCGCCGATCTGTTGGGGGGTGAGCAGATCGGCCTTATAACCCGCGGTGAAGCTGACCCAGACCTCTGCCCCGGTAGCGACAGCAGCCTCGACGGCGGCGAGGCCTTCGGGCACATGGGGGAAGGTCTCACACAGCAGCAGATCGCAACCGGCGGCGACAAGGGCGTTCGCGGCGAGCGCATGCTCTGGCCCAGGGCATGGCGGGGAGCGCGCGGGTTCATAGCAATCCTCCAACGGCGCGATGCTGCCAGCGATCCGGTGACCGTCGGGAGCAGCGTCGCGGGCCAGCTGGACCGCCTGGTTCAGCAGCGCTTTCCATGTCGGACCGGCGGCGCGGCGGGTGGTCCGGAAGGTGTTGGCGGTGTGCACGGTGGCGCCAGCCTGGGCGTACTCGCAGTGGAGCTGATGGACGAGCGCAGGGTGAGTGGTCAGCGCAGCCGCGCTCCACAGCGGGGCAGGGGTTTCAACACCGCGATCGGCGAGGACCGTGCCCATCGGCCCGTCGAGGAGGACGACGCGCAACCCTCAGGCGACCTCAGAGGTGCTGTCGCAGCGCACGCGGTCGATCTGTTCTTGGAGAACACGGGTCAGCTGCTCGAAGCGGAACGGCTTGGCGAGAACGGGGCTGTCGACGAGGGCGCGGGTTTGAAAGTGCACGGGCACATAGCCGGTCATGAAGACGAATCGGTCTTGAATGGTGGGGAGCTGTCGTTGATAAAACGACAGCCCATCCTCATAAGGCATCACGACATCGCAGAGAATCACGTCAGGCACGGTGTCCGAAAGGATCGTGTCCGCTTCTGCGGCAGAATGTGCCGTAAAGACCGTATAGTCGGAGCGAAGAAATCGCTTCAACGCGCGGCAGATCATCTGCTCATCATCGATGATGAGAATGGTTGTCATGGCTTCCATATCATGCGGGCAGTTCAGGAGGGAATTGTGGCTTCTCCCCCCCGTCATAGAGGTACCAACCCGCACAGTGTGTAACAAATTAATTCTATTTCATCGCATTACAGGTATTTTGAAATCACAGCTCTGGACCTGACAGGACCGAACTTTGCGATAAGAGAGCGGCCAAAGGAGGCCGTCCTCAATGTCTATGGTCATGGGAATCCTCAAGCTCCCGTTCCGGGCAATCCGCAAAATTGTCCGCATTGTTCGTGGGGGCTCGAAGGAACGTTCACAAGCAGCGCCGCCGCCTGCGCCGCGCAAGGCGCCGCGGGGTCCGGAAGAGCAGCCGCCGTGGATGCGCCAGACTTCGGACCGTGGGCACAGTCACGATCATGACCATGGACACAGCCACGATCATGGTCACCGCCACGACCACGCCCCAACACCAGCGACCCCAGCAGCGCCAGCGCCAGCCCCCCCGAAGCCAGCGGCGAAGTCGGACCGCACCGTCCAGGTCTTCCCCGAAGACACGCCGAACCCGAACGCCTACAAGTTCACAGTGAACCAGAAGGTGGCGCCGAAAGCCTTCTCGGCGTCGACGCTGGATGAGGCAGACACCGATCTGGCGCGGGCGCTGATGTCGATCGCGGGGGTGACCTCGATCTTCGGGGTCAATGACTTCATCACGGTGACCAAAGACGAATCTGCGTCCTGGTCATCGCTGATTGATGCGGTCACCGACGCCATCAAGACACATCTGAACTGATTCATCTCGACCGGATGGTCGGTCGAGATGAATCCGTTCAGCCTCCTACCATCAGTCGTCGCTGAAATCAGTCGTTGCTCTGGGCGTCCAGGACTTCGTTGATGTCGTCTTCGTTGAGGCCGAGCGACTGTCCGATCTGGACGGCCTGCTCACGGAAGACGGTGACGCCGGTGAAGGCGGAGAGCATGACCTGGGCGACGTCCTTGAGGATGGCGTCGACTTCCCCCCTGGCGCGGCCGAGCTTTTCGGCGTAGCCATGAATCAGCGCGGACTCTGTGGGCTTGAGGGCGCCGTCGACGAGGGCGACGAGGGCGAGGCTCTTGAGGAAGGCGTCCTGGACTGCGCGCCCATCGAGGGCGTCCAGCTCGACGCTGTCCGCGTCACTGTCGGGCAAATCCGCCTCAAGCAGAGCGATCATCTCCGCCTCACGCGGGTGCTGATGGCCATCGACCTGCGCCATTTCACGCATACCGACCGCGATCGCGCCAGCGGCTCTGGCGTCAAGGTCCACGAAGTTCATCAAATCGCGCATGTTCACCTCGGGGCGGAGTCTTCGTCGCACGTTCCGTTTGGGGGGATGGTAACAGCCCCAGCCCCCTATGTCCCGGCCGCCATGCGGATCGTCCCCTGATCTTCCGCGGTGACCGACGGCCTGCGCAAGACATGGAGCGCCCAGAGCGTGGTCGACAACAACACCAGGGCGCCCGCCTGGTGTGCGCTGGCCAGGGGCAACCAGACCACTGTCAACAGTGTCGACACCCCAAGACTCACCTGAAGCAGCCCTGCCGCCAACATGGCCGTCATCGCGCGTCTCACGTTGGCGCGCACCCCCACCCGCCGCGACCACGCCCAGCCCGCCACGATGAGGCCGAACGTGGTGATCGCCACCCAGCGGTGGTTAAACTGCACCGCGGCGATGTTGTCGATAAAATTCCGCCACGCCGGCGTCATGGCAAGGTATCCATCGGGGATCAGCCGATCGCCCATCCGTGGGAAGGTGTTGTAGGAAAACCCCGCGTTGGATCCGGCGACCAGCCCCCCCAACAACACCGTGCCATACACAGCGAGCCCGGTGATTCCGACCAGGGTCGCCAACCCGGACCGCTGCGCCGGCTGCGGCGGATGCGCGCCCCGCCATAGCGAGGTCGCCACCCAGAACATGGCGCTGTAAAACGCGAACGCCGTCCCCAGGTGGGTCGTCAGCCGCAGATGGCTGACGTCGGGCCGATCGACCAGGCCGCTCTTCACCATCCACCAACCGATGAAGCCCTGTAGCCCCAGCAGCAACAACAACCCGATCAGCCGCGGGGCCAGCCAGCGGGGGATCGCCCGCCGGGCCGCGAAATAGATCAGGGGCAGCAGATAGACGCTCCCGATGAACCGGCCGAGCATCCGGTGGCTGTATTCAAACCAGTAGATGAACTTGAAGTCTGTCAGGCTCATGCCCTGGTTGATCTTCTGGTACTCCGGGAAGAGCTGGTAGCGGGCGAACTCGGCTTGCCACGCCGCCGCAGACAGCGGCGGCATCGAGCCGGTGAACGACCAGGTCGTCATCGACAGCCCAGAATTCGTCAGCCGGGTCAGCCCGCCCAGCACGACCATCGCGAAGGTCAACCCGCAGATCGCATACAGCCAGACGGCCATCGCCCGCCGATGCTGCGCAAACGGCGTCACAGAGATGCGTGATTCAGTCATCATTCATCCAATTTCGTGCGGGTGAGACGATCCTTTAACCCGCTCCTCGACGAGATCGTCGGCTCCACGCTGCGGTCGAAAATGGATCGCCTGCGACGCGCCCTTTCGGATGTCAGCCCTGCCGCTGATCCAACCACACCTTCAGCGCTCTGCCTGTGCCCATCGGCCAGGGCTTGACCTTCTCAGGGAGGATTCGCTTGATGCCAGCCAGCTCATCGCCGATCACGATCTCCCCCGCGGCCCGGACATGCCATGTCATCAACACCTGGTTCATCCGGCGGAAGGTATGCAGCCCGACGAAGGACACGATCTCCCCATGCAGCCCCAGCTCTTCGTGGACTTCTCGGAGGATGCCCTCAGCGGGCTCTTCATCCTTCTCCAAGAAGCCGGTCACCAGGCCGTACCAGTCCTCCGGCCAGCCCTTGTTGCGCGCCAGGATGACGTGGCCTTCATGCTCAACGATGGCAGCGAGGACCGGCGTGGGGTTATCGTAGTGGACGTAGCCGCAGGCGGGGCATTTTTTGCGGTTTCGCCCTTCGTGGTCGATGATCTCTTCAAGCGCTGTGGCGCAGCGGGGACAGAACCGGAACCGTGACATCTCGCCTCCTGTTCGGTCGGATAACCGCCCCACCCCGCACCGACAGCGATAGACTGTGTGCCGCACTGGAGGACAGGATGGCCCCATCTCGACGTGAGCAGCAGCGATTGGAGACCCGCCAGCGGCTCTTCAACGCGGCCATCGAGATCTTTCGCCGAGACGGCGTCGCGGACAGCAGCATCGAAGACATCGTCCGCTCCGTCGGGGTGAGCCGGGGGACCTTCTACTTCCACTTCCCGACCAAGGAAGCCGTGCTGGAGCAGCTGCTCATCGAGTCCGAGGCCGAGTTCGCCGCCGCAGTGCAGGCCGTCCCCGCAGACGCCACCATCGAGGTCGTCCTGGAAGCCACGGCAGAGGCGATGGCGCTGCGCTGGAGCCCGGATCCGGCCCTGTGGACCGAAGTGGCCCTGGTCGCCCTGCGCTCGACCGCTGACCAGCTCAAGCGCGGCGAGACGGTCGGCGTCCGCGAGCGGTTGGGCGAACGGTTCCGCACCGCCGCCACCCGGGGAGAGGTCTCCACCCTGGTCGACGCCCAGTCCCTCGCCGACTTCTACCTGGCCAGCGCCTTCGCGGTGGCCATCTCCTGGTCGACCATCCAGCCGATGCCCCTCCACGTCGCCTTGAAGGGCGCCGCGTTTCTGTTCCTCAACGGCGTCAAGAGCCCCAGCTGATCGTGCCGTCTGGCGCGATCTGGACGCCGGTGTCCGGGAAGTCGGCATCGGACAGCTCCTGCACCGAGCGGATCGCATGGTTGTCCGGGTCCGGATGGGGGATCCCCACGTTGTCGAGCATCATGGGGAGAATCTTCGCCGAACGCAGCGCCCCGTTCTCAGCCAGCTCGACAGAGAGGATGAGCGAGGTCCCGCTGTGCCCGCCGCGGGTACCGAACTGTCGGTAGCCGACAAAATTCCCCATGGAGTAGGCGATCAGGCGCCCCCGATAGACCTCCATCGCCCGGAGGACGTGCGGGCCATGGCCGAGCACGAGGTCTGCGCCCGCGTCGATCGCAGCGCGGGCGAGGGCCTTGACATCGCCCCGCCGCTCGCCCCAGGCGATCTCGGTCTGGCCAGGGACATGGCGGGCGCCGGAGCCCTCCGCGCCCCCATGGAAGGAGAAGACGACCAGATCGGCTGCCTTGTCGGCGAGGGCGATGGCCCCCTGGACCTCCTCCAGGCGATTGACGTTGAGGCAGCAGGATCCAGAGTGCGCCCCCACGACCGCAATCTTCACGCCGTTCCGCTCCAGCATGGCCACGTCACCGTATCGAGAAGTGTGGGCGATGCCGGCGCCATCGAGGGCGGCGAGGGTCATGTCCATGCCCCGGGGCCCCAGGTCCATGGCGTGGTTGTTGGCGTTGCTGACGACATCAATGCGCGCCGAGGTCAGGGCCTTCACATACCGGGTGGGCGTGCGGAAGGCGTAACAGTTGCTGCTGTTCGGCCCGCACTTGGCGTCCGGAAGCCCATCCGCCAGGGTGCCTTCCAGGTTCAGAAACGCCACATCTGCTGCGGCAAAATCCGCCTTCACCGACTCGAAGATCACCTCACCGTCGCCGGGAGCCAGCCCACGAGGGCCCTTCCTCAGGTCGGAGCCCAGCATGGTGTCCCCCGCCGCGGCGAAGGTGATCGAGCGCCCTTCCGGCGACAGCGGGATCGAGACGTTGCCCAGGCGCACCTCTCCGAGGGCCTTACGGGTGGCAGCGACGGACAGCCACTGGTCCAGCTCCGGCTGGTTGGGGTTGAGCGTCTTGACCGTCTGCCAGGCCTCTGCCGCGCTGGCGTAGTCTTCGAGCACCCAATGCGCCCACCCCAGCTCCCACCAGATCGCGGCACGCTTCGGCTCCATCCGGGCGGCGACGTCGAGAAGCTTGCGGGCCCCCTCCGCGTCCCCTTCGCGGAGGGCTTCGATTCCAGCGGAGTACGCATCATCGGGCGACGGCTCATCCAGCGCGAAGGCAGAGCCGAGGCCGATTCCAGCGGCCAACATCCAGAGCAGCACAGCAGAGCGGATCAACGAGAACTCCATCGGCGAGGACTTCACCTTGATCGTATACAGGAGTCGGGTGGATTATTCCCCCGGATCGGCGAAGACCTCTCCATCGAGGGGCAACAGCCACTGCGATCCGACCACACGACCGGCATGGAGCCGCCGATCGGCGTAGATCTCCAGCTCGCGCTGTAGCGCGACCGCTGCGGCGGCGTCTTCTGCTTCCCCGATCTGTCGGGTGATCTCCTGAATCTGGACCCGATCGACGACGGGGAGCGTCTGGGGATGCTCCCGCCGCCGGATCACCCAGAGGGGATCGAAGCGAACATCAGCGAGCTCGACCCGGGACAGATCCCGACCGTAGCCTTTCCGGACGACCTTGAAGCGGAGCATCCCGCCATCGCGGGTGTTTCCGATGTTGGGGTGATGAAGCCCGTGTCGATACCCATAGCCCTGTCCGGAGATGAAGTTCCCGAGGCTATAGATGACGAAGGTCCGCCGCCCGTCCTGGGTCTCATAGACCTCAAGCGGCTGGAGGACGTGCGGGTGATGACCGATGATGGCGTCGATCCCACCGTCCAGGAGCGCATGAGCCAGCTCGACTTCGTTCTTGTGGGGGGCGGTCTTATACTCTTGTCCCCAGTGAACCGACAACAGGACGATCTCTGCGCCCGCCTCACGGGCGGCCTCTGCAGAGGCGAACACCTCCTCGGGAGAGGTGAGGTGGAAGCTGCACTGGCGATGATCCGGCGGGAAGTATCCATTATAGAGGCGGGTGGCGGCGATGAACCCGACCTTGATCCCGTTGAGATCGTAGATGCGTGCAGCCTTTGCGCGCTCACAGTCCAGCCCGGCGCCCAGGTAGTCGAGGGGAGAGGCCTCCAGACGCTCGACGGTCTCGACGAAGCCAGGGATGCCCTGGTCGAAGACGTGGTTGTTGGCGAAGGAGACGACGTCGAAACCCGCATCCGCGAGGGCGTTGAGGACATCGGGGGGAGCGTTGAAGACCATCGACCCTTCGCTGCGGTGATGGTCGGGGGCAACAGGAAACTCAAGGTTCCCAAACGCGAGGTCGGCCTGGGAGAGGGCGGGCTTGACCTGGGCGAAGAGGGCACCATACCCATTGAACGCGTCGCCTTCGGCGCTCCGCCGTGCAGCGCGCTTGACCGAGCCGTGCATCATGATGTCGCCGACCACGACGATCTCTGCATCGGCGAGGAGGGTTGGGGTAACATCCTCGACGGGCGTGACCGGCGTCACGTCGAGGGGCGGCGGCGCGGGGGGCGGCCGCGCGCATCCAGAAAGCAGCGAGAGCAGAGCGACGAGCATGAGGTCTCCCGGTTCAGTCAGCGCACGAATCCGCGCCTTGTTGGAGGGTGGCGCGGTCGAGCAGGCGCTGGAGTTGATGCGGACGTTGGAGCTGCAGGGGCTGCGCCTGTCGGGCGTGGATCTATCCAACGCGCCGCTGCGCGGCGCGCATCTTCCGGGAGTGTACCTACAACAGGCGCGCCTGACCGGCGCAGACCTCTCAGAGGCGGACCTCGATTGCGCGAGCCTGTCGAGCGCCGAGTTGTCGGCTACGCGACTGACTTCCGCCCGACTACACGGCGCAG
>JBCBLB010000410.1:0-9023 GCA_038520555.1 Myxococcota bacterium
CGGCTCAATCGATGGAAATTAAAGCTGGGGAGAGTTTCAATTTGGTTCCCGCGCAGAGCCCATCGTTGAAGATCCTGACCGGTCCGGAGCCCGGCGTTCGGCTTCCGCTGTCGGTCGGCCGGCATGTCTTCGGTCGGTCGAACACTGCGGACGTCCGGATCGTGGATCCGAACCTCTCTCGTCGGCATGCAGAGATCATCGTCACCCCGCAGCGCCGGTGCCTCATCCGCGACCTGCGGAGCACCAACGGCACCCGGGTCAACGGCGCGGCCATCCGGGGAGGGTCTCATCCCCTCACGGATGGGGATCGGATCCGGTTGGGCCGCACCTTAACCCTTCGCCTCGATAATTGTGGAGATCGGGGCAAGGTCTCCTACGACCCGATGACCGGCGCCTATGATCGGCGCTATCTGGCCCGGCGGGTCGAAGACACCGTCGAAGCGGCGGTGCGCGCGCAGCGGCCGTTGACGATGGCGCTGCTCGACGTCGACCAGCTGGCTCGGATCAACGACGAGCACGGCCCGATGATCGGCGATGAGGTCCTCCGCGCGCTCAGCGAGCTGTTCTGTGAGGATGCGTCGGTGATGCTGTCTCGGCTGACCGCCGATGACTTCGTCCTGTTGTTACCGGACACAACGCTCCATGTGGCGGAAGCCCGGCTCGCGCACCAGCTGGCCGGCTTCTCCGTCACCGAAGACGATCTTCACCTGCCCGTCTCCATCTCCGTGGGGATGAGCTGCACGACGGAGGGTCGGGCCTCCTCAGTCGATCTGTTTATGCTCGCCAGCCAGCGGATGCGTGCCGCCAAGCAGCGTGGGAGCGGACAGATCTGCGCGGCGTGAGTTACGTCTGAGGGAATGCTGACGCTCCTCTGGATCTTCTTCGCCTGCCAACGCTCGCCCTCAACATCCGAACCCGCGGCGCCAGAGGCGAAGCGCCGATCGATCGTCCTCGTCACGTTGGACACCACCCGGGCTGACCGCCTGGGCGTCTATGGCCATGCCCCGGCCCGGACGCCGGTGGTCGATGGGCTGGCGAAGGGCGGGGTCCGCTTCGAGCGGGCCTATGCGACGGTGCCGCTGACCACGCCGAGCCATGCCTCGATCCTGACCGGGCTGTATCCGCCGCGGCATGGGATTCGGAACAACGGCGACGCAGTGCTCTCCGATGATGCGGTGACCCTCGCCGAGCGTCTGAAGGGCGAGGGGTACCAGACCGCCGCCGCGATCTCTGCGTTCGTGACCACCCGGGTCTGGAACCTCGACCAGGGCTTCGACACCTACTTCGACGACATCACCGCGAAGGCCGGCAGCCGCTGGACCCAGGAGCGCCCCGCCGAGCAGGTCGTCGACGATCTCATCGGTTGGCTGGACGCTGACGAACGGACCGACGCGCCGTTCTTCATCTGGGCGCACTTCTACGACCCACACCACCCCTACGCGCCGCCGCCGCCCTTTGACACTGAATTCGCGGATCCATATGACGGCGAGCTGGCCTACGCCGACGCACAGCTGGGGCGGCTGAAGGCGGCGGTGGACGCCGCGGGCGGCGCACACTGGATCGTGGTGGCCGACCATGGCGAGGCCATCCACAAAGAACACGGCGAGTCCACCCATGGGCTGTTCGTCTTCGATCCGACCATGCGGGTGCCGTTCATCATCCACCCTGCTGAGCCCCTCGACGCGCCAGTGGTTCAGTCGACCGCAACCGTGAGCATCGTGGATGTGACGCCGACGGCGATGGGCCTGGCGGGGCTGCCCCCGGACGACAGCCTGGACGGTGTTGACCTGTCCGCCGCATGGATGAAGCCGATGGAGCGCGCGGCAGTGTATATGGAGTCGCTGACGCCACAACAACGGTTCGGCTACCACCCCGAGATCGCCGCGGCCCAGGGTCCGCTCAAGCTTATCGACACGCCCACCCCTCGGCTGTTCGACGTCGTGGCCGACCCTGAAGAGTCGAAGAACCTGCTGTCCGACAGACCCGCCGAGGTCGAGCAGCTGCGAGCGGCTGCCCAGCAGGCCTGGGCGCGCACGGCCCTGTCTGAGCAAGAGACGGTCAGCCCAGAGACGATGGAGCAGCTTGCTGTGCTCGGCTACATCAGCAACGACTTCGGCCTGAGCGAAGAGGTCAGCCAGATCGACGCCAAGGATCGGACCGACATCATCTCGGAGATGGAGCGAATCCGAGCGCTCACCACGGAGCGGGACTTCGCCGCAGCAGAGGCGGCGTACCGGGAGCTGCTGGAGAAGGAGCCGCAGATGGCCGAGGCGCGGATGGCGTTGGGCCGAGCGTTGAGCGCACAGGGCAAAGAGACCGACGCCGAGCAGGTCTACCGAGAGGCGCTGGCGATGTACCCGAAGTCGACGGTGTTGCGGGTCAACCTGGCCAACAGCCTCGCCGCCCAGGATCGCCAGGCTGAAGGCCTTGAGGAGATGCGACAGGTCCTCGCCCAGGTCCCCGGCGACGACATCGCCCGGACGGGCATGATGCGGATGCTCACCGACCTGGGCCGCCGAGACGAGGGCATCCCCATGGCCCGAAGCTGGCTGCTCGACAATCCCAGCAACACCGGCATCAAGGCGCACCTGGGCGTCATGCTGTTCCAGGAGGGCGAGTACGCGGAGGCCTGGGATCTGCTGGAGGCCAGCCTGGAGGACGATGTCCCGCGCCAGCTGGTCCATCGGGCGATGGGCCTCATCGAAGCCTCCCGCAACCACCCCGCCCAGGCGATAGCCCACCTCCGCATCGAGCAGGAGCTGTTCGGTGACGCCCGATCCTATCGGGAGAGCGCCGGGATCTTGATGGTGATGCAGCGGTGGGAAGAGGCGGCGGACGACTACGCCAGCTTCCTCGACGCCTTCCCCGACGACATCGACGGCCGCCTGGGACAGGCCCAGGCCATCTTCAACACCGGCGACTATGAGCTGGCCCAGGAGATCCTGGCGCCGGGCATGGTCGCGGCGCCGAACAACCCCGACGTTCTCCTGCTCCAGGCCAACATCCTCGCCAAAATCGGCGATCGGGCCGAAGCAGAGGCCATGGCGAAGCGGGCCAACGCGTTGCACCAGCAGCGCCTCGAGCGCACCCGCCCCCGATAAGCGCTATGGCGTCGCGGGCATCTCTGCGAGCACACCCTTGACGTCCGGGTGGTCGCCGTAGACGGTGGAGAGCCGATGGACGGCCTGGGTGTATCTCACGGTGTCGTTGAGATCGCGGTAGACCCGCGCGCGGGCGATGAGCACCTCAGCGGCTTCAGTGAGCCGATAGCGGCTGCGCTCCAGCAACGCAGCGGCCTCATCCAGGTCGCCCATCTGACGAAGGACTTCGACCCGCAGTCCCAACAGACGCGGATCGGGGACCCGAAACTGGCGAAGGTTGTTGGAGAGGGCGTCTGCATGCATCAAGTCGCCGTTGGCCAGGGCATGTTCGATGTTGAGGATCCTTGTCAGCTGGGAGCCCCCCAGGCGCTCCGAAGTCCACAGGGCGGCGTCGCCTTCCTCATCGAAGCCCATCGCATAGTAGCAGTCGGCCAGCTGGGCATAGGTCGCCGGAGCGTTGGGGTAGATGGACAGCGACGCAGCGACCGAGTCCAGCGCTTCTTCTGGGCGGCCGGCCACGCGCAGATCATCGATGAGGTTGTACCAAAGCCGGAACTCACGGCTGTCGGTGAGGGATGAAGAGACCAGCCGCTGCGAGCGGAGGTCTACAGCCGCTTCCCCATCGCCAACCTCACGGAGCGCGGTGGCGTGGGCTTCAATCCCAACATCCTCATAGAAGGCCGCGCCGCCAGAGAACTGAAACGCGCCCAGGGCGTCGGCCGGGTACCCCAGCCGAGACCATGCGACCCCCTGAGCGGCGTGAAGTTCCGGATTGTCCGGATCTTCGTCGAGCTGCTTGGAGGCATTGTCAACGGCGACGCGGTAACGGCCGGACTTGATCATCATCTGGAGGCCGAGGCTGCCGGCCTTCATCGGGCTTCGACCCTTCCCACGGCGTGGACGCGGCTCCGCAAGGGCCACGCCGCTCATCAGCGCCGCAAACAACAGAACCCGGTTTGGATTCCCACTCAGATTCCCACTCAGATTCCCACTCAGATTCCCACGAGGAAACTTCATTCTACAGTTGCCTGTCCGGTCCAGTAGTACGTGAACACGTAGCCGGGGTACCCGTATGGGCTGGCGTCGACGTCTCGAACCCCGTAGCGATAGCTCAGCGTATCGCCCTCAAACGTCGCTTGCGACCATTCGATGTAATCGCCACCGTAGTACACCATCATGTACCCGCCCCGCCGATCATAGGCGTAGTTGTAGCTCATCTCTGCCCGCCCGTCGCCGAGCAGCCCGCCACACAACCCGCTCTCACTGGTCGAGTCGCCGGACGTCCGCGACAAGCGGACCGCGAAGACGAACTCACAATCCTCACAAAAATCAGGAATATCCTTCGGTTCTGCGGTCAGTTGCCACTCGACGGTGCACTGAAACGACTGTGTTGAGCCGTCGTCGAGCAGCTCAACATCGACCAATTCGAACGTCTCGGTCCCCACCATCGACGTGTAGTCGTGGGACGCATAGCGCACGACGTCATTGAGCCCGCACCCCGCGAGCCCGACGAAGAGCAAAACGGCCCGCCCCATCGTCACCGAGCCGCCCACCACAGCGCGATCTGGTCGGCGACGGTCCAGACACCGCGCTGGAAATCGGGCATGTAGATGTATGCCGCGACGATCACACCGAAGGCGAACACCGAGAGGGTGAGCAAATCTTCGATGAAGGTCCCACGGCGACGGGGTTGAGGGGGTGCATCACTCATAGATCGAACTTGACTCCCTGGGCGAGCGGCAGCTCCGGGCTCCAATTTAGCGTACAGGTCTGCCGACGCATATAGGCTTTCCAGGAATCCGAGCCGGCCTCTCGACCGCCGCCGGTGTCTTTCTCCCCGCCGAAGGCCCCCCCGATCTCGGCCCCGGATGTCCCAATGTTGACGTTGGCGATTCCACAATCGCTGCCAGCATGAGACAGAAACCGCTCCACTGAGCGGTAGCTGTCGGTGAAGATGGCCGAGGACAGCCCCTGAGGCACGCCGTTGTGGGCGGCGATCGCCTCGTTGAGGTCTTCATACTCGAACACATAGAGGATCGGCGCGAAGGTCTCGTGCTGGCAGATGGGCATATCGACCGTTGCCCGCACGACGGTCGGCTGGACGAAGTGCCCGGGCCGATCGAGCACCGCACCGCCGACAAGGATCTCGCCGCCCTGGGCTTTGATGGTCTCGATGGCCTCCTGGTACT
Source organism: Myxococcota bacterium (assembly GCA_038520555.1). Taxonomy (GTDB): domain Bacteria; phylum Myxococcota_A; class UBA796; order UBA796; family UBA796; genus JBCBLB01. The sequence goes on from JBCBLB010000410.1 coordinate 5,291, forward strand.
GCTGAACGGCGAGGTCATCGATGAGCGGCCCCATCAGGGTGTTCTCGTCCAGCGGATCGCCGATGCGCACCTGGCCGTAGGCCTTCACCAGCTTCTCGGTGAGCGATGCTGCGACGCTCTTGTGGAGGAACAGCCGCCGGGTCGAGGTACACCGCTGCCCGGCGGTCCCCACAGCGCCGAACAGGATCCCACGCAGGGCGAGGTCCAGGTCTGCAGAGGGCTCAACGATGATGGCGTTGTTTCCGCCCAGCTCCAGCAAACACCGCCCCAACCGTCCAGCCACGGCCTGGTTCACATGCCGACCCATCCGGGTCGATCCGGTCGCCGAGATGAGCGGCAAGCGGCGATCGTGGATCATCGCCTCGCCGACTTCGTTGTCTCTCCCGATGACCAGGCCGATCGCCCCCTCGAAGCCATGGGCGTCGAGGACCTGGTTCAGCAGCCGGTGGGTGGCGATGGCGGTCAAGGACGCCTTGAGCGAGGGCTTCCAGACGACGGTGTCCCCGCAAACCAGTGCAACCATCGCGTTCCAGGCCCACACCGCGTTGGGGAAGTTGAACGCGGTGATGACACCGATGGGGCCAAGGGGGTGCCACTGCTCGATCATCCGATGGCGCGCGCGCTCGGAGTGCATCGACAGTCCATACAGCTGCCGGGACAGGCCGACCGAAAAATCCGCCATGTCGATGCTCTCCTGGACCTCACCGAGGCCTTCCGAGCGGATTTTGCCGACCTCGAGGCTGATCAGCTGGCCGAGGTCGTCTTTGTGCGCCCGCAGCGTCTCCCCCATCTGGCGCACGATCTCGCCACGCTTGGGGGCCGGGAGCATCCGCCACTCCTGAAAGACCGCAGCCGCTTTCTCAACCACACGGTCATAGTCTGCCCGAGAAGCGAGGCTCACCGCGGCGATGGTCTCACCGGTGGTGGGGTTTTGACTGGGAAACGCTTCGCCGCTGACCGCGAGCGCCCCCCCCGCCCAGGCGCCGCTGTTGATCGGGGCGATGCCCAGTCGCTTCAAAAAATCTGTGCCGCTCATCCGAGACCTCCCAGTCGATAGTCTGCATCGATTGTGGGGGCGCCGTAACCAGCTTCTCGTCTCGCGTCCCACCGCGTCATCCGAAGATCCCGCGCGACCTCAATCTGGTCGAGGGGACGCCTGACGGTCAAGGGGACAAAATCTGCGCACATGTGACTTCAGAGAAGGTACATGCACGCACATTCCGTATCCGACAGATTCAGTATCCGACAGACTCAGTACCCGACAGAGGGGACGGTGAACTGGTCGATCTGAACCTGTCCGTTGCGATCGGCATAGGGTTGTCCGGCGAAGGAGGGGGCGACCCGGCGGGGCTCGCCGTTGATGCTCACCAGACCTTCGGGGCTGACGAAGCCGGGCAGCCGCCCCGCCCGCCACGCCGCGGCGTGTTCGACGCAGAACCCGTCCCGATAGGCGGCTTTCCCGCAGCCGATGACCTTGCAGAGGTTCTGTTGAGCAGAGGACGCGACCCACTGGACGCGATCTTCGAGCGGTGTCTCAGGGGGCGCGGGGACGTCGGGGGCGAGAGAGACGGACAAGCGCGCAGCGGGTGGGTTGACCGGCCGCTTCTCCAGGGCGTCCAGACGCGCTTGCATCTTCTGCACCTGCGCCTGAAGCCGATCGGTCTCTTCCCGGAGCGCGGCGACTTCGGCGGGCGAGGCATAGCCCCGCTCGGCGAGGACTTCGTTGACGATGTCGCGCACCGGTGCGTCGACGACCTTCCCGGCTGGTCCGGATAACGCGGCTTTAAGGATGTCCCGTAGGGGCATCGATCTCTCCTGAGCGAGCAGTGGGTCGAGCAGTGGGCGTGGGGCGAAAGACCCCGAATGCTCCTTCGGCTAACATCCTGGGATGGGGATCGTCGTCGTCCAGATCGATGATCCACAGCCGCGGGCTGGTGTCGGGGTGGCTGCCCGGCGCCGGATGGCCGCTGTACACCAAAAATCGCCCATCTGATGAGATCGGCGGGTGGCTATGGGTGTACTGCTCGAAGAAGTGCATCACGAACCGCTGATCCCGGCTCGGCCAGAAGTCGCCGAGGGTCTTCTGTTGTCCGGTCGAGATATCCTGCCGCACCCAGGTCAGCCGTCGGCGATCTGCAGCGGAACGGGCGTAGATGATCTGCGCGCGACCGGGGACCCAGAAAAACGCCTGACAGGCGTCATCGATGATCGGTCGCATCCCTGTGCCGTCCATGCCCGCCAGCCACACCCGCCGAATCCCCCCGTCTGCGGTTCGGGGGCCGGCGCCGATGGCCAGCTGCTGCCCATCAGAGGACGGCATGATCGACAGCTGCCCCTCCATCGAGGCGAGGATCTGGGGACGCTGCCCGAGATGATCGGAGACACAGACGTTGGACAGCCAGCCCCGGCCGGTGGCATAGATGAGGTGTTCGTCGGTGAACACCGGCGCGCTGAATGCGCCGGGGAGCGCATCAAAGACCACGTCTTCGCCGGTGGGGCCGAGGTTTCGCAGCACCAGCCGCCCCGGGCGACGGGATCCGCCGACGTGCAACATCATATACGGCGGCGTCGGGGCCCAGGCGAAGAACAGCGGCGAGCCATGGTCGACGGTTCGTTGCTGCCCCAGGTTGTCCCGATCGACCGTCCACAGCTCCAGTCCGTCTTCGTCCTGGACGAGGGCGGCGAGCTGTCGGCTGTCCTCGTTCCACCGCATATAGATCGGGATCTGCCCATCCATCTCGACGAGGACGCGCTCTTCGACGCCATCGACCTGGACGACGCAGATGCGGGCCTGGGCCATCTGGTCGGCGCCCCCTTCAAGCTGAAAGCAGGACAGCCACTGGCCATCTGGCGACCATGTCGGCCACGCGCGGCTGCTGCGCCCCCCGATGCCCCCCCAGATCGTCACCTCACCGGGAGCCCAGGTGACCTGCTGTCGATCAGAGCCGTCGGGACGGATGACATGAACCTGTCGGTCACCGCCGACGAACGCGATGCGATCCATCTCAACCACTCCCCACCCCGCTGCGAATCAGCAACTGCCAGAGGATCACGCCCTGGAGGACCACCCCGACCAGTGGCATGACCATGGCGGCGCCGGGGGCGGCCTGCATGGCCAACACTTCTTCCCGGTCGTGGGCCAGCTCATCGGACAGCTCTCGATCCAGGGCGTCGGGGAGCATCGGGGTCGCGTCGTCGCTCTGGTGTCCCGCCTGACGCACCTGGAGGGCGAGGGCCATGGCGGTGTCGTGGTTGACGCCGAAGCTGGTAAGCCCAATGAGCGTGCCGCCGACGCTGATCAAGACAAGCCATACCGGTCCACCCTGAAGGGTCAGACCAAATGCCCAGACCAACAACAGGCCCCCGGTGACAAACAGCGGAGCGCCTGTCCAACGCAGCCGGGCGTGAAGCGCAGCCCGGCGGGCGTCTGCGCGGGGCGATCGGGTCGGCATCCGGACCTCATCCTCGTCGATTCGGTCTCAAAGACTTAACCGACCCGCGAGACGACGCTCAGAGCCGCTCGGGGAACGAGGGGATCTCATCGACGGTGGGCAGGACGATGAGTTCGATCCGCCGGTTGACCTTCTTGCCCGCGTCGGTGCTGTTGTCGCCGATGGGCTGGTGCTCGCCGAAGCCTGCAGCGATAAGCTTGTCCGCAGGCATCCCCTTCTCTTGAAGGAAGTAGACCACGCTGAGGGCGCGGAGGGTCGACAGCTCCCAGTTGGTGGCGTAC
>JBCBLB010000130.1:0-16830 GCA_038520555.1 Myxococcota bacterium
GCGCCCTTGGGCTTGCCGGTCGTCCCCGACGTATAGCAGATCACCCCGATCGATTCGAGGTCGACGCCGTCTCCGATGTCCACCGCTTCGGCGCGGTTGAGCTGTGGTCCCAGATCGTGGGCATCGATGGTGGGGCAGGAGACGGGGGCCGGCCGGACGAGGATCGCCCGCTTCGCGCCCGCGTCTTCGACCATGAACCCCACTTCAGCCGGGGTGTACCGATCGTTGAGGGGCAGGGTGATGACGCCCTGGGACAAGGCGGCGAGGTGAAGGACGAGGAAGGCGGGCGTCTTCTCGGTCTGGAGGGCGAGGATGTCGCCTTTTCCGAGGTCGTGGGCCTTCAGCCATCCCACAGCCCGTCGGATCGCGCCGTCGAGGTCGTCGTAGGTCAGGGTGTGGCGAGGGGTGCGGATCGCGAGCTTGTCGGGTTCGGTCCACCCCGCGCGCCATCGGTGCAGCAGGGACATGGGCAGCGCCTGGGAAGGAGGTCCAGGGGGGATATCCGTTCCGTGTCGGGTTGGTGTCCAAGAACAGTGGGGTTTTTAAAAAAAGTACCGTCCTTCCATGGGATGGAAGTGTTCCCCTGTTGGTGGGGGCTTACTTCTGGGGGGCACCCTGACAACAGAGGTCTCTTATGGAGATTCACACCACCATTTCCATCCACGCGCCCGCAGAGGCGGCCTGGGCGGTCCTCGGAGAACAGTTCGGCGACATCGGCGAGTGGGCCAGCGCCATCGCGTCGTCCTCTCTGGATCGGCCGTTATCGGCGGGGGCCGTTCGGACCTGCCAGATCTACGGGTTCGGTCCCTTCAGGGAGAGCACGATCAAAGAGCGGCTGGATGTCTTTCAACCTGCTGAACGACGCTTCCAGTACACCGCCTTCGAAGGAATGCCCTGGTTTATCGCGAGCGCGGTCAACCGATGGTCGGTCGAGCCCCGTGGCGCCGATGCGTGCGAGGTTCGTTCGCATGCAACCGTTCGCCTGGTCTGGTGGCTGCGGCCGCTGGGAGGATGGATGAGGCGGAGCCTGCAGGCCAACGTCGCACGAATCACGGAGGAGCTGCAGCACCGCGTCGAGCATGCTGCGCCGCATCCCAACAACACCCACCGTGTGCAGAAAATGGCCGCCGCTTCCCATTGATGGAAGTGATTGTGTGGAAGAGAGCGGCTACACCCGTCCTGACATGACCACGTTCGGACAGCTCTTAAAGCACTGGCGGCGAAAACGGCAGATCAGCCAGCTTCAGCTGGCGATCGAGATCGGGATGTCGCCGCGGCACGTCTCGTTTCTGGAGACGGGGCGCTCCCGGCCGCGTCCCCAGACCATCGCTCGCCTCGTCGCCGGGTTGTCCATTCCGCCGTCGCACCACAACGAGCTGTATCGCGCAGCGGGGTTATCCCCGGTGTTTACCCCGGAACGGTTGGAGGCGCCGGCGCTTCAGCCGTTCCGCGAGGTCATTCGCCAGCTGTTGGAGCGTCACTCGCCGTACCCTGGCTTCGTCCTGGATCATCGGTATCAACTCGTCGACGCCAACCCGACGGGGCGGAAGATGTTCCCGATCCCGGGCCCCTCGATCATCGAGGTGCTCAGCGATCGGCGCCGTGGTCGGGCGTTTGTCGAGAACTGGGAGGAGGTCGCGTGGCACACCCTGACCCGGTTGCGCCAGGAGGCGCTCGTGGAGCCCGAATTGTTGGCGATGTGTGAACAGTTGGAGCGCAACCTGGAGGGGACCCAGCCGCCAGAGCAGCCCACCGATCTCATCTCATGTCCACGGCTGCGGCTCAACGGCACCGTCCTGGAGACGATCAGCACGGTCGTCCGCTTCGACACCGCCAACGACCCGACCCTCGCTGCGATCCGGATCGAGCTGCTCTTCCCACGAAACGCAGAGACCGCCGCGTTCTTCGAGGCCTTCGCCGAATCTTCCTGATTGTTCGCATCGTGGACAGAACATGTCCGTTTCAACGGTGTGCTGGGGCCACCGCATCGATTACGCTGCTCAGATGCCCTGGTGTTTATCAAGGAGGTCGATGATGGCGAATGTCATTGCGTTCCGTAAGGTCTCGGAGCCGTTCGGGTGGTTGGGAAACATGGCGCCGTTCCCGGTGACGGTACAGGCAATGTCCTACCGCACGACCGAGGCCCTGTTTCAAGCCCTCCGGTTCTGCGATCACCCCGATATTCAGGAGGAGATCCGAAAGCAAACGTCGCCGATGGCGGCCAAGATGATCGCCAAAAAGCATCGGTCACGGCTCGATCCGGTGACGCTCTATAACAAAGCAGACCTCGACCGGATGCGGCTGTGTCTGTCCGTGAAGGTGGCGCAGCATCCGGCCCTGGCCCAGATGCTGCTCGACACCGGAGACGCCCGCATCATTGAGGACTGCACCCGGCGGCCCCATGGCTCGGGGCTGTACTGGGGGGCGGCGCTGGTCGGAGATGAGTGGGAAGGCGAAAATTGGCTCGGAAGGCTCTGGATGGAGCGTCGAAGCGCACTCGCCGCCGAATCATGAACCCGATCAGTATCGGGCGCTGGCCATCATCATCCACCACCCCTGCTGATGGTCTGCGCCGGTGTAGTAGAGGTAGGCGGTCCGCTGTGACGCGTCGAAGAAGAGCTGGGGAGCGATGATCTCATGCGTCTCGAACGGCGCACCGCCCAGGGTGAGGACCGGATCGGGGAGGACCTCATAGGGGCCGAACGGGTGATCGGCGACGCCGATCGCGATCCCATCGACGTCTCCGAACTCGCCGGTGCGGGCAGCATAGAAGCGTCCGTCCGGTCCTTTCGTGATCTGGCCCTCCATCCCGATGGGGGCATCGATCTCTTGAACGTCGCCCCAGGTTCGTCCGTTATCGGTTGAGATCGCCCCGAGGGCCCAGACCGCGGTGACGTCGGCGAACCCGTTCCAGCCCAGATAGGTCATCATCAGCTGGCCGTCGTGCTCAACCACACTGGGAGAGGTGATCAGGTAGACGTCTCGTCCCGCCTGCATGCCGCGCGGAACGACGGGCTCTGGGAGGATGGTCCATGGTCCCTCCAGCGCGCTCGCCTCTGCGAGGTAGACCTCTGCATGGTAGGCCTCCTCATCGTCATATCCGATGAAGTAGAGCTGATGGGTGCCATCGTCGGCGAGGCGATAGAACGCGGTCTCCTTGTTCGTCGCCTGTCCGTCGGGGCCGGGTTCGCCGAGCAGCGTCTGGTTGGCGCTCCAGCGATCCCACCCCTGTCCATCGGCGAGCTTGATCGAGATCGTCCCCTCATGATCGCCGGAGTAGATCATCCGCAGCGCGCCGCGCTGGTCGCGGAAGACGTGGCCATCGCTGGCGGCTTCGTAGTTCTCGGAGGGGATCGGATCGCGGAAGATGGGCGCATCGGCGCGCGTCATGCAGGCCAACGCCGACAGGGCGATCGGGTCGCCGGGCTGGCCGGCTGCGCTGGGTTCGCAGTCCTGCGCACCGAAGAAGCCGGCCACACAGCCAGACGAAACCAGCGGGAAACTGACAAAAAGTGGGATCAGGGACAGGGTGCGCATGTACGGTCCTCCAGTGTGCACCCGGTTGGACCCTTGAACCGGCCCGAGCAGAAAGAATGGCTCAGGCGCACAAGACCTTCATGGCTGAAGAGACGTTCTCTCGGTGCATCATCGCGCACAGCCAGTCGACTTCCGCTTCGGTTCCTTCCCACCACGGGGAGCGGGTTCCGTTTCGCATCATTCGGACTGCATCTTGCCGGTGAGGCCGAGGTGCTTCCCGAGTAACCGAGCGGCATTCAGTCTATCGTCTTCGCTGAGGATCTTCAGTCTCCACACGCTGCCCTCTTCCATCAGCCGCTGGGGGATCGCTTCGGCAGCGCTGGCTGCGTCAGGCGATCCCGCTGGGGAGAAACCCGGGGATGTCGGCTTCAGCACGCAGCCAGCTCCTCAGTATCGTCCCTGACAGACCGATCTCGGCGGCGAGCACAGAAAAACGGGACCTTCGCAACTCCGCGCGGACGAACCTGGGCGGTCACCCCAGCGCGGATCGTGGTCGGATACCCCCCCAACCAACCCGTCGCTCGCCTCCGCCAACTCGACATGTTCGGCAATCGGCCGACAAAGCTGCCGCGGCGATGTGCGCTGTTCCGTGGCTTCAACCTTCATGCTGGCGTGCGGGTTGGCCGACATCAGCGCGAGAGGCTGGAGCGCCGAGGGCCCCGCAAGGGCCGCTACATCGCCCGACCTCCGCTGGCTCTGGACCGGCTCAAGCAGCGAAAAGACCGCAAGATCCTACTGACGCTGAAGCGGCCGTGGCCGAAGGCGGCCCCGTCCGATGGCACCCGCGCATTGCTCGCGTGCCCGCCTTGCGGAGCCAGAAGCCTTTGTCGAGCGGTTGTGTGCCTTGATCTGGAAGCGGAAGGCCGCCCCGCCGCGGGTCAACACCGTCTACTATCACGGCATCTTTGCCCCTGGATCCACGTGGCGGGCTGAGGTCGTCCCCGATGGTATCGCTCGGCAGAAGCGGGCCAGGTTGCGCCGTGCTCAAGGCAAGCGGCTGGGCGTCAACGAGCGGTGGGTGTCCTGGTTGTCGATGCTCTCGCATGTCTTTGGCCATGATGAGCGGTGCCCAGCTTGTGGGGCGAAGCGCTGGGTGACCGACGCGGTTCTCCCCTTGCGGGGTTGTCCATGGCGGGTGCGCCGCGAGCTGCTGGCGTTGGGCATCGATCGCTCACCGCGGGAGTTCGCCTCGGCGCGTGGACCGCCATCGCTATGGTGAGCACGTCGTGAACTCCGGCCGGGCCTCGCAGGCTGAGGGATGACGGGTTTACCGACAGCATCGACCTCGACTTCGCAGCACGCCTGCGGGGAGCGCACCGTTCTGCACCGAACTTCTCAGAGACGCAAAAACGGACCGGGAACCTGGTTCTTACGGCGACGCCAGAGGACCAGGCCTCGACAGCCGCCCGACATGTCCACCCCACCGGACTCCACCACAGACAAAATACGCCGCCTGAATTTTCTGTCTGCGTGTCCAGGGTGGGGTCGATAACACGATGGGGATTCGGCCTCGGGGTTGGGTGGGTGGTGACACTCCTGACTTGTGAAGATGACCGGCTCGGACGGGTCCAACACCGATCTTCGAGGGGCCGATCTTTTGATGTGATCTGTGAAGATGTCAACCTGATCGGCGCGGACATGCGCAGAGCCGATCTTCGAGGCGTCCAGAAAAAATCGTCCAAAACTTGACGAAGTGTCGAGTTATCGCTACTTCCTTATCGAACGCTGATAAATCGACACTGTGTCGAGAAAAGAAAGAGCACTGAATGGCCCGGACAGTCGATACAAAAAAAAGATTAGACCTTGCTTACCAGGCATTTGAAGTCGTGGTTCGCAAGGGGTTGCTTCGGACAACGTTGACAGAAGTCGCCAGGGAACTTGAGATGAAGAGGACGACATTGTATTGGTACTTTCAAAGCATTGGCCAGATCGTCATCGAGGTCCTTCAAGACATCGAGGCGCAAGAAAAAGCCCACATGGATGACGTATTGGAAGGGGTGGAGGACGTGGTGGATATCCTCCTGGCCAAACTTCATGGATATTACGCGTTTTATCGGGAAAAAGAGTTGTTCCTCACGTTGGTCTTTCAACTGGACGGAGACGATCTCGAGCCAGGGATCCAGGCGTACATGGAGCAAAGCAAGCAGAAATTGATGTCTGAGCGAGAAGAGATCGCCAAACTCCTTCAAGAAGGTGTTCAAGCGGGAGCACTTCATCCACACCACAGCGAACAACTCTCCGATGCAACGCTGTCGTATATCCTGGGCGTGTTGTTGCACGGGTTGGACGTACCCATCGACGGACACGCATTGATCGACCTCTTTGCGCAAGGTCTTATTTTGCCACTCCGTGTCAAAGAACATGGTTCACCAACCACTCTCCGCCGAAAGAAGAAGAGATCAAACACATGAAAGAGTACGATACGATCATCGTCGGGGCCGGCATCTCTGGACTTGCCGCTGCATCAACAATCTATGCATCGAATCAGGATATCGTCATTCTGGAAGCGAGGGATCGGATCGGAGGTCGGCTTTCATCCGAAAGACTGCCTGATGGCGTGCTCTTTGAGCGGGGCGGTGGGATGATCCATGGCACCAGAAATCAGATGTATACACACATCAGAGAGCTGGGCATCGAAATTCATGAGATCAAGAAAGCCAAATCAGACATCGGGATACGCGAAGGCATTCAGCTGTTTATAATCATGCTCTTGCTGCGGCTCGGTCTCTATCCAAAGCCCCGACTTGACGAAAGCGTCACGGCCTATGTCAACCGCTTGACGTTCTTTCCAGACAACTTGAAGGGGTTTCTGGATCGTGTATCCAAAGACATCGAGTCTTTTGATAAGGTCTCAGCGCGGTCTATCGTGAACGTGCTCGTCCAGGGTCTGAGAGATGGTGAGATGTATGGAGATAAGGACTTCATCATCAAAGAGGGCTATGTCACCTTCTTAAATCATCTCGCAAAAGACCTGCCCATCCTGCTCAACCATCAGGTTCAGAAGATCCGATGGAAGGATGAGCAGGTCGTCGTAGAGACCAGCCAGGGATCATTTCGTGCCAACAAGGTCGTGCTCACACTCCCGATCCCAATCCTCAAAAAGACAACTTTTGAACCTGAGCTTCCATCAGCGAAGCGACAGGCCTTGTCTGCGCATGTCTCGGCAGACATCCTGAAGATCTTGATCCCGGTCCCCAAGAAAGCTTTTAAAACCCAAGAAGAAGAAGGTGAGCTTGAGGATGCGAGACATGTACCGATGTGGTGGCGGCGAAACCTGCCAGACGACAAGCCGGACGATCGGCAAATCCTGGTGGGCTGGACGACCGGGCCGTACGCGCGTCGCTTTTTAAATCAGCCTGTAGAAGACGCGTTGGACATGGCATTACATGAGCTGTCGCAGGTGGTTGATATTGAACAGATTGACCGGGGCGAGATTGTGGTCCAAGACTGGACAAAAGAAGAGTTCAGCGCCGGCACCTACTGCTATATCAAGCCTGGTTTTGACCCACATGTCGTCCAGGACCTTGCCAGACCATTGGCACAGAAGCTGTACTTTGCAGGAACGGCAACATCGAAAGGTGGCGCGCATGGGGCCTATGAAAGCGGATTGCGCGTTGCGCAGGAAATTCTTCAGAGAAGATAGAATCTGTTCGTCACGGATCAGGGGATGATCATCGTTTGATCACCGCGAAACCAGTGTCTTACGATCACCGATCTCCGCCGCACGGCGTTTGTTGACCATCCATGATCTGTGGGACGAAGTCGTGGATCGATATCGCGGGTGTGTCATTAGCTTTGTGTATGGCCATACACAAAGCTAATGACACACCCTCTCCTGGAGAGAGAAGTCCAGGGTGCGCCGGAGACAAACGAGGGCGCGGTGCCGATCTTGCTGGCGCGGGATCTTCAGCCCCCAGATCCCATGGGCCTGCATCAAGCGCTGGCGGATGTCTTCGGGAGGGTAGCCGTCGCCGCCATCTTCGGCGACGGTCTGGCACATCGGGCATGAGATGCGTGTCCACCAGGATAGCCCCTCCAGGGCGCTCACCTGTTGGATGTGTTCTGTCGCGATCTGCGCGCACTCCGGGCACACGACCTTCTGCTGAACCTCCAGCGTCGCCATGCCATGGCCTCCTTCAGTGAGGGATCTGGTCGAGGGCTTCCTTGAGGTCCCAGTTGGGGGCCCACTCTGGGGTATGACACGAGGTGCAGATGGCTTCGATGACGCACTCGGGGCAGGACTCGCCGAGGCCGACGATGTTATCGGCGGAGGGATCCTGTACGTGCGCCTGCCCGGGGCCGTGGCAGGACTCGCACCCGACGCCTTCATCGGTCAGATAGCCGGAGAGGTCTTCGGCGGCGGGCCCGGAGCGCGCAGGCGTGGCGTGGCAGCGGACACAGTCGACGTTCTCGGCGTCGCTACCGGCGAGCGCGGCCATGGCGCGGGCGTGGGGCGCCTTCTTGAGGGTGCGATGCTGCTTCTTGTGGCAGCTTCGGCAGGCCTGGGCGCCGACGGCGTCGCCTTCAGGGAAGGCGAGCAGCGGTTTTGGGGCGGTGCCGTCGGCGATGGCGCTCATCCGGTCTCTCAGCTGCTCGCGGGTCATCCCGTTCGCCGCGTAATGATCGATATGCGGCAGGCCCTTGGCGAGGGAGAAATTGATGGCGTGCTCTTTGTTGTGACACCCGGCGCAGGTCTGGTTGGCGTCAACGGATTCGCCGTCATGGGGGCCAGAGGCGGAGTGGCAGCTCTCACAGGTGACGTTGGCGAGGGGGGAGCGGTGGTCTCCGACGGTGAAGCCGGTCGGCGCGCCCAGCCCGGTGACATGGCAGCCGACGCACTCCAGGTCTTCGGCCCGGTCGCGTTGGTAGAGGGTGTAGTACGCCTGGGCGTGGTGGGTGATCGCCCAGCTCATGCCTTCCTGCTGGTGACACACCCGACAGGCCAATTCACCCTGATACCCCTGGAAATGAGCAAAGGGATCGGTGGGAGCGCGCCGCATCAACAACACCGGCCCCATTCCCCGAGCGAACGGGGTGTATGCTTCAAGCAGTTCGAAGGGCTTGTCGGCGTCTTCAGCGTTGTTGGGGCGGACCATATAGACGTTGGGGGTGGCGCGGGCGCCCATCATCATCGAAAATGATCGGTCGACGTCGATGATGGTCTCGAAGCGTGCGCCATAGGTCTCGGCGAAGTGTGCGACGAGTTCGGGAGAGGCCGCGCCGACGGCCACCCCGATCACGTCGAGATCGGGGGCGGCGTCCATCAGGGCGTTGAGGTCAGGCATGACCTGTTGGCAGTGCGGGCAGGTCGGCGAATAATAAAACAGGAGGGTCTCCCCCTGGATCGCCGCGCTGATGGTTGGCGGGAGATCGATGGGCAGGGGCGCAGAGGGAGTGAGCACCTCTGCGGTGCCGGCCGCAGGGGTCCCCTGGCGCCAGCCCGCGATCACGCCATCGCCCAGGGCCACGGAGGTGACGGCGATCAACAGGGTCGTCAGACAGAGATAAAGAAGTCTTCGCATCATGGGGGCATAGATTATCGTCCAGACATCAAACGCCCACCGGTGACCTTTTATCCCCACCCATACCCAGGTTGTGAAGATGGATGATGAGCAGCGTCGAATTGCGCAGGCTCGCGAGAAGATGGCGCCCCTGCAGTTTCTGACCGGTCGCTTCACGGGCACGGGCAACAGCCACGGCACGCCGTTGACCGGTACGTTGGTGGCAGAGTGGATCCTGTCGGGCACAGCCCTTCAGGTCCGCGAGCGCCTTCACACCGTCGACGGTATCCTGGACCATGAGGACCTGAGCATCTACTGGTACAAGGCAGCGGATCAGCTTCTGTGGGTCCAGCAGCTGACGGCGCCGGGGGTGTGGTCGAGCCGCCCGGTGCTGGTCCTGTCCAACGGCGGCGTCCGCTGGTACGACGGCCCAGATGGTCCGCAGGTGATCCTCCGTCCTGAGCCCGAGGATGTCGTCTCGATCGAGGTGTTCTTCCCAGGCGGGCACGAGGCGGCGATCACCATGCGGTACCACAGGGCGCCGTGATCGATCTGCTGCGATGTGCGCTGCCGGCGGAGCCGCAGCCCGCGCTGGCCGACGCGGTGTCTCGGCCGTTCATCCGAGACGCCGTGGTCGAGGGGCTCGCCGAAGCGCGCGCGCACCCGCGGTACGCCGGGCCGACGTTGTCTCGGTGGTTTCGCCGGACGCGCCGGCTGGGCTCTCGGGACCGCCGGGTCGTGGCCGAGGCGGTCCACGGCGTGCTCCGCCATGCGGGCATCCTGGCCCGCGCGGGCGCGACGACGGACGCGGAGCGGCTGGCGGCCTGGGGGCGGCTCGTCGGCGGAGAGCGCTTTGACGTCCTGTCGTCGACCACTCCCGAGGCGGATTATGCGGCGGCGTTGAGCCTGCCAGAGCCCATCGCGTCGGAGTGGTTGCGGCGGCTGGGGCCAGCGGACGCGGCCCGGTTGGGGGCGGCGTTGGCGGCGCGGGCGCCGACCACGATCCGGGCCAACCTGCGGCGGGGGACCCGGGCGCAGCTGTCGGCGCGGCTCGGCGCAGAGGGCGTCGAGACCCACCCCACCGCGCGGGCGCCGCATGGACTGATGCTGAACGGGCGCGCCAACCTGGTGGGGACGAAGGCGTTTCGGGCAGGATGGTTCGAGGTCCAGGACGAAGCCAGCCAGCTGCTGTGTGAGGCGATCGGGGCCGCGCCGGGGATGGCGGTGATGGACCTGTGCGCCGGAGCGGGGGGCAAGTCGCTGGCGCTGGCCGCGGCGGGCGCGACGGTGTACGCCCACGACATCCGCTCCAACGCCTTGGATGAGCTGCGTCGGCGAGCGAAGCGGGCTGGGGTCCAGATCCCGGTTACGGGGCCGCGGATGGCCGACGTGGTCCTGATCGATGCGCCGTGTTCGGGGACGGGGCGGCTGCGCCGCGATCCGGCGATGCGGCTGGGCTTGCCCGCGTTGGATCTGGACGCGTTGTGGAAGACGCAGCGATCGTTGATCGCCCAGGGCACCGAGCTGGTCGAGCCGGGCGGGCGGTTGATCTACGCCACCTGCTCGTTGCTTTCGGCAGAGAATGACCACGATCTGCCAGGGTGGACGTTGACCGAGGCGGTGACCCTGTGGCCCCATGAAGGCGGGATGGACGGGTTCGGCTGGCGCATCTGGAAGAAGGACTGAGAAGAACTCGAACGAAGCATCCGCGACATGGATGGGTGGAGATGCCCAGGGCCATTGATTGGCCGGGCATTCACCGCACTTGCATCGTTGGCCTTCATGTAGAGGGCTATACCGAGATGTTCGGCTGAGTGGAGAGGGGCGCCTCACTGAGCCGGGGTAGACCAAGGCGGACCTGTCGTGTCGCCCTTCGGCGCTGGATGAGGCCAGCGGCCCCCTGGATCTTGTGTGAAGCGAGCGCACGCCGCGCGCGAAAAATATGCACGCCGAGCTTGTTCTCATCGATCTTCAGCATTCGGCACAGCTCATCGACGTACAACCACCCTGCCTCTTCGGGGCTGACAGCCTGCTGCCGATCCTGGAGCCGTGCCCGCGCCAACGTCAACAGCAGATAGTCGTGTGCGCGAGGGGGCAACCGGATCTCGCCGTTGGGGTGCGCGATGGTGATCGCGATGGTTTCTTCGTCTGCGCTCACCATAAAGCGAAGGGATACGTCGTGAATCGCGACATCGTCGCTGCGGGGGGTCCAGGTGGTGGCCAACCCATCCGGGAGATGAAGCGTCCACTGTCGTTCCCCTGCGGAGAGCCGCTCTTGATCGTGGACGACCCACGAACGGTCCACACGCTCAGCCACCCACTTTCCGCTATGAGAGGCATAGACATAGACTTCTGGGGACTGGTCCTCGGGGAGCGCCAGAAATCCGTCCTGTGCGCGGAGGATCTCGGCGCCTCCGACTTCCATCGCGAGCGCGGCTGGTGGGCTGGTGTCCGTCAAGCGCCACGCCTCAGCGGAGCTTCCGAAGCAGATGACATCGCCGTGTTGCAACGGGGTGGGTTGTCCCGGCTCAATGCGCTGGCCGTTGACGAGGGTTCCGTTCCGGCTCCCGAGGTCCCGCAGCTCCCACCGATCGTGTCGATAATCCAGTCGGGCATGCTCACCAGAGATGCGCTTATCCCAGACCTGCAGCAGGCACGTGGGGGCGCGGCCGATCAGCGCGTGCCCAGACAACCAACAGCTCCGATCCCCGGTGACGCGCTGGAGCTTTCCCACGACCTCTCCCTCGATCCGACAGAGTATGCATACCGCCGCATCGCGCCCTACGCCTCTGGATCTCCGTCCAGACGCGCGCGGAGTCTGGCGATACGCAGGATCAACGGAGACGTCTCCGGCAACGCCATCTCCTCGGCGAAGTGTTGCGCCTCGGTGAGGGCCTGGCGAGCCCTGTGCGCGTTGCCTTCCGCGTGTTCCATCTCGGCGCGCGTACAGAGCACCTCTGCGAGCGGGTGAACGAGCCGGTTGTCGCGGAGCCGCTGTTCTCCAACGGAGATGTTGTGGCGCGCTTCCTCCAGGCGCCCCTGCTTGTGCCGCAGCTCCCCCAGCGCCACATACGCCATCCCGACCAGCCGGATATTGTCGGTCTCTTCGCCGAGGCGGAGCGCTTCGGTGAAGTGCCTGACAGCCTCTTCGTACGACTGCTTCTGGAGCTGAATATGGCCGAGATTATACAATGAAAACGAGGCGCTCCGCGGATCGCCTATCTCCCGTGCGATGTCAAGGGACGCCGTAAAGGCCTGCTTTGCCTCGGAATAACGCGCCTGTTTAAAGTAAAACCCGCCCAGGTTGCACAGCGTGGCGCCCTCCCAGTCGCGGTTTCCCCCCTTCCGTAACAGTCCGAGGACCCGTTTATAGATCTTCTCTCCCTGCTCTAACCGACCCTGCATTTCATAAACGTGGAGCAGTTTCAAGAGGGTGGTGGCTTCGGCAAAGCGACTTCCACCCAGGCGGGCGCGCCGGATGGCCTTGTCAAGGTACTGTTCTGCGAGTTCGAACCGGCCCTGCTTGGCGTAGAGGCTCCCCAGGTTGATCAGGAGGACAGAGGTTCCTTTACGGCCGCCGGCGCGCTGGTTGAGCTGGAGCGCGCGCTTCATGAGGGGTTCTGCTTCTGTGAGGCGTCCGCTCATCGAGTAGGTGAGCGCGAGCACGCCAAGGACCTGGCTGGTAAACGTGGCGCCAAATTGGTCTTCTTCGGCGAAGTCCAGGGCGCGGCGGAGGTGCTTCTCCGCTTTCCCAAGCTGCCCCCGGATCCGGTACATCGCGCCCAGCCCCTCGGTCGCTTCGGCCTCCAGGCGGCGGTGATCGCACTGTTGCGCGAGCTGGATGGCTTGTTGTAGGCCGTGCTCGGCGTCCTTCCAATGGTTCTGTTTATACAGGTCAACGCTCGCACGGATGAGGGCGAGGCCCTGCCCGACGCGATCCCCCAGCGCTTCGAAGAGCACCACGGCGCGCCGCGCGGTCTCCACCGCTGTTTCCAGCTTCACCTCGATTTCTGCGAGCTGAAGGAGCACCTCTGCGCGCAGTCGGGCGGTCTGTGCGGGGTCCCCGGGGGCTTCTTCGAGCACCTGGAGGGCGCGGCGGAGCGCCGCCATCGCCGCCGCCCTTCGATTGTTGAGGTATTGGATTTTGCCCAGGATGAGGGCGGTCTGTGCTGCGGCGATCGGGTGGGCGTGATCCGCCGCGTAGTGCGTGGCGGCCTCGATATTGTCGACGCTCTCATCGAGCGCGCGGGCCTTTTTGACGTCCCCGTACCACCGCAGCGGGCGGATCGCGTCTGGATCGCCCAGGGAAGCAAAGAAGCGCATGTGGCGCTTCAGGCATGCGCTCCGTGCGGCGTCATCGAGCTTCTGATCGGCGTAATCCCGCAGGCTGACGAGCATCCGAAAGCGAGGCTCCCCGAGGGCGTTGTCCCCGAGGGCATGCAGCAGGCTCTTGTCGACCAACGACTCGATCAGATCAGCGGTCCACGGGGACTGCGGCGACGCAGGCTGGATCACGGATTCTGCGGCCGCGAGGGTGAAGCCGCCCTCGAAGATCGCACACTGCGCGAACGCGTCCTGTTCGGCGTCGGTGAGCAGTGACCATGACCAGTCGAGGGTGGCCTGGAGGGCCGCCCCGTTGTGGCGGAGCAGCCGAAACCGTTCCTTCATTCGGGTGATCATCGCCGTCGGGCGCATCACGCGGATGCGTGCCGCGGCCAGCTCGATGGCCAGCGGCAGCCCGTCGAGCTGCTTGATGAGCGTGATGACATCGCTGCGGTTGCGGTCATCCAGGGTAAACCGGGGATCATGTGTGCGGGCACGGGCGGTGAACAGCTCGACGGCCTCTTCTTCGTCGAGCAGATCGAGCCGATAGCGCTGCTCATCGGAGAGGGCGAGGGGTTGGCGGCTGGTGATGAGGAACCGGGCCTCCGGCGCCGCCGCCCGCCACCGCCCGACGGTCTCTTCGGCGAACGCGATAAGCTGCTCGAAATTGTCGAGCACCAGCAGCGTGGGGCCGCGTTCGGCGAGCGCGCGGCCGATGGCCGCTGTGGTGTTGAGGTCGAGGAGCCCCAACACCGAAGAGACCAGCGCGATGATGTCGTCTCGCTTTCGGGCCTCTGCGAGATCACAGAACCAGACGCCTCCTGGATGGGCGTCCCGTTGCTGCCGGGCGACCTCGATGGCCAGCCGGGTCTTCCCTGCGCCGCCGGGGCCGAGCACGCTGACGATGGCGCTCACAGACAGCCGCTGCGCCAGCTCACGGATCTGCGCTTTCCGCCCGATGAACGGGTCTCTGGCATCCGGGAGATTGTGGGGGTGCTCGGTGTCGACGGCGTCGCTTGTTGCGGTGAGGCTCCAGGTGGCGGGTCCACGTTGCGCCGTTTCCTGGTCTGGCAGCCCTAACGCCACGGCGGCGAGGGCACCGTCCACGGCCAGCACGGGATGCGCCGTGGGCGGGTGCAGGTCTGTGAGGATCTCTTCCACCGCCGCGCAGTGTTCGGGTCGCTGATCGGGGTCGTGCTGTAGCAGCCGCGCACACAGGGGACGCCAGGGTTCGGGGACGCCCTGCAGGTCGGGTCCGGCCCGGTGCTGTTCGAGCAGCTCGCGGAGGGTGGTGCCGGGGAACGGGAGCTTCCCAGACAACAACTCGACCAGGACGACGCCCACTGAGAACAGGTCTGCCTGGGGGGTGACGGAAGACGCGTCCAGGAGCTGCTCTGGCGCGGCGTAGCTCAGCGTGCCCATGACGGCGCCGGTTCGGGTCCGCCGCGGCCCATCGAGGGCCTTGACCAGGCCAAAGTCTGCGACCTGGGGCACAAGCTGTCCGCCGCGCACGGCGAGCAGGACGTTTCCCGGTTTCAGGTCGCGGTGGACCAGCCCATGCTGGTGTGCGTGACCGAGTCCTGCGAGGATTCCCTGGAGCAGGGCCGCCGCCTCGGCGGTGTCCGGCCGGTAACTGCGCAGCAACCGATCGAGCGGCGGGCCGCGGACCAAAGACATGACCAGCCCGGGGGCACCGTCAAGATCGATGATGTCGCGCACGGGCAGGATGTTGGGGTGTGCGAGCGCGGCCTGGGCGCGGCCTTCCTGGATCAGCCGCCTCTGGTGGGCTCGATCCTGGCTGAAGAGGACCTTAATCGCGACCTCGATCCCCAGCTGTTCGTGTCGGGCGGCCCAGACTGTGGCGGTCCCCCCCCTCCCCAGATACCGCTGAACGGTATACGGCCCGATCTGTGTTCCCTGCTTGAGGCGCATGGCCCCACTTTATCGGAATCCCACCCCGACACGCAGCGCGTGTGCGGGGCCTCACCGGAACAAGCCGCCGAACCATCCGAAGACGGCCTTCGCCCCGCCAACGATCGCCTTGGCGCCGTTCGAGACCACCTTCGCGGCGGCCCTGGCGGCGTCGCGGGCTTTCCGCGCCAGGTTGATCGCGGGCACGATGACGTGCCGGGCGACGGCCGCGGCGCCATCGACCATCGAGCGCGCAGCGCCGGCGGTGAGCCGCACGGCGGTGCTCGCCTCTCCTGCCAGGGTACCGGCGCTGCCGTCGTTGGTCTCTTTGAGGCCGTCCTTGATCCCTCCGGCGACCGTGTCGCTGACCTTGTCTACCGCGCCCTGGAGGGTGTCTGCGCCCAGGGACTCGACTTTCTTGAGCGCTTGCGTGCCGACGGCGAAGGACGGGCTGATCCGGGCTGGGAGGGCGACTTTGCCGTTCATCCCCTCCACTGGGACGCCTTCCTCACCAAATTCGATCCCGGCTTTGAAGTGATCGAGCATCCGGCGACCGGTGCGCGACAACCGCTGGCCGAAGTGGCCCACGACCCCGACGAGGAGCTTGCCCAGGCCAGAGAGGGGCGCGGTCCCGGCGTCCACAGCACGTTCGATCAGCTGATCGACGCTCTGGCGGGTCCGCGCGATGAGCTGCTGCACCTGGGCTTCAATGCGGGCGATGGCCGCATACAGCCGGGCGACGGCCTGATCGAGATGTGCCTCCCAGTCCATCTCAAGCAGCTTCCGCGGATCGAGCTGCATCACGCCCCGGATCTCCGCGGCGACCACCCCGGCGACGGCGCTCAGCTCGCCCGCAAGCGCGCCGGCCTCCGCGGTCGCCTGATCGAAGATCGCTTTCGCGCCAGCGCCGACGGACGAGACCACCGCGTTCGCCGCCCCGAAGGCGCCGGTCATGGCCTGGAGGATCCCCTCTCTGAGCCCCCGGCCCATCTGGGTGGCCTGCATCAGCTCGCCCCAGGCGGCCTTTCCAGCCCTCTTTGAGCGCTCCTGGAGCGTCGCGGACGCCGCCTGGAGCTGCTGGCGTTCCTCCATATTGCTCGCGGCCGCATCCAGGGTCACGGGTGCGGTGGGGAGCGGCTTCTTTCGGGTTGGTTTCTTCTGGGTTGGTTTCTTCTGGGTTGGTTTCTTCTGGGTTGGTTTCTTCTGGGTTGGTTTCTTATCGGGGACAAAGACGCCTTGAAAGGTAGACGTCGCCAGCTGCCCGATATCAGACGAGGGCAGGATCTTGTTCTCTGCGAGCTTGTCGAGCGTGAGGCGGACGGGGAAGGACGGATCGACGGTCGCGACCATCCCGAGGCCGGCGCCGGCGCCGAGGGCCGCGGAGACCTGACCGGCGGCGCCGGTTCGATGGAGCTGTGCGAACAGCTCACCGCTGGCCTCGGCACCGGCGCCGGCCGAGACCTCGCCGCTCACACCGATCAGACCAAAGTTGAGGCCGCCTGCGCCAAGCTCGGCCCGGACCTGTCCGCTGGCGCGGGCGCCCGCGAACGCGCCGGCC
>JBCBLB010000153.1:0-15888 GCA_038520555.1 Myxococcota bacterium
ACCGGGGGGTTGTCAACCAACGAGGTTCCCACCAGGGGTCCGTAGCCGCTATGCTAAAGCCCATGGACGCGATCATTCATCAGTGGCTCGACACCCTCCGGGCCCAGCGCGGCGCCTCCCCCCACACCCTGCGCGCATACCAGGGTGACCTCGAGAGCCTCACCAACCACCTCCAGAGACACGAACGCAGCCTGCTCGACGCGTCCCTATACGACCTGCGGGGCTGGCTGGCGTCGAGCGGGGTCAAGACCCGGGATGGCCGCCCACCGCGGCGCCTCAGCCCCGCCACCATGGCCCGGCGGGTCGCCACCGTGCGCAACTTCTACCGATGGCTCACCCGGACCGGACAGCGAAACGACGACCCGGCCCTGCGGTTGAAGACCCCCCGGGTCCCCCGGAAGGCGCCGCGGTTCCTCGACGTCGACGAAGCCGCAGCGGTCGTGGAGAACCCTCGACAAACGGGATGGTTCCATCTGCGGAACCGCGCCCTGCTCGAGCTGCTATACGGATCCGGCGTCCGCATCGGTGAAGCCGTCGCACTCAACGTCACCGACATCGACCTCGACGAGCGGATGGTCGCCATCAAGCAGGGCAAAGGCGGCAAGGGCAGGGTCGTGCCCTTCGGCCCGCCCGCCGCCCGCGCCCTCAGCGAATGGATCGAAGCGATGGGCGGCGAAGGCGCCCTGTTTCGCAACAAAGACAACGGAAGGCTCTCCAGCCGATCAGCACGCAAAATCGTCAAGGATGCCGGCCTGAACAACGGCGTCACCCGGCTGCATCCCCACGCCCTGCGGCACACCTGCGCGACCCACCTGCTCGGCTCTGGTGCAGATCTGCGGTCCATTCAGAAGCAGCTCGGGCACGCATCGTTGGCCACCACACAGCGGTACACCCACGTCGATGCCGCCCATCTGATGCGCGTTTACCGAGACGCGCACCCCCGCGCTCGCCGTCAATTTCGCGCCGACAAGGTCGATGAGGAATAAGCCATGACCGAACTGCAGATGATCGAAGAATGCCAGCTGGCGCCAGAGATGCAGGCCCTGATCGATCGCATCTTTCGCCAGCTTCAGGACAGCAGCTATTATGAACTGCTCGGCGTCTCAGAAGATGCATCGCCCGAAGACATCCGACGCGCGCACGACGAACTCTATCGCCTCCTTCAGCCTGAGGTCCTTCTGCGGCAGCCGGTCGGCACCTACAAGACCCGCATCGACGCCATCCACTTCGCCCTTCGGCTCGCATACCGCACGCTCAGCGATGATGATAAACGGCATTTGTACGATAAAACCATAAAATAACGGCCAATAACGAGAGAGCTTTGAAAGCGCTCCGCGCTGTCCTCTGACTCCGCGAAGCACTACGAATTATTTTACACGGCTGTTTCACGAACACACTGCTTCTCCTGAGAGATTGACCATCCACGCTGAACCCCGGAAGTCTGAAACCGTGGCAGAAGATTCGCCCCAACCCCTCGACCTGACCCCCAAGGATCAGGAGCGAATCACCAGCCTGTGTGAGTCGATTGAGAAAGGCCTCATCAACCACTACGAGCTGTTGGGAATCGACGCCAAAGCAGACGCGCGCGCCATCAAAACCGCGTACTACGAGATGTCGAAGTACTGGCATCCCGACCACTTCCACAAGAAGAACATCGGCGAGTACCGCGCCAACATCGAAGCCATCTTCGCGACGGTCAACCAGGCCTATCAGGTCCTCAAGAAAAAGAGCACCCGGGCCAAATACGACCGCGAGCTGGAAGAGAAGCGAGAAGACGAGCGCAAACGGCGCACACGTTCATCCCGCGCTCAGTCACGCGCCCGACCACGCGCCCGCCCACGCGCTGAGACAACCGCAACACCCCAACAAACACCTCCACAACAGCCACCTCCGCCCCGACAAACATCACCACAACAAGCACCACCGCGGCAAGCACCACCGCGGCAAGCACCACCGCGGCAAGCACCACCGCGGCAAGCATCACCGCGGCAAGCACCACCGCGGCAAGCACCACCGCGGCAAGCGGCATCAGATGTGCCACCTTGGCAGGCGCCGCGACCTGAGCCAGAACCCATTCTCGCGATGGAGGCCGCGCCTGAGGAGGTGATTGAGGATCACGATTCGGCGACGCTGAGTCAGGAATCAGAGGTCTCCGCCTCCAAGGCGTCGCCTTCACAGCCGAAGTCGCGTTCTCGGGCGCGTCGTCGGATGGCGCAGTCGAGCGGTACACCTCGGCAGGCGCGGCGTCCGCAGGCCGCAACCCGCAGGCCCCGTCGGTCTCGGCGTCCAAGCAGCCTCAGCGAACGGATGCTCCAGAAGGCGCGGCTAGAGCGCCAGAAGAAGATGCGGGACGCGAAGCGTTTCTTCGATGAGGGAAAGAAGGCCTACAAGGACGGTAACCCCGTCGCCGCCGAGGCGAGCCTGTATCTGGCGACCCAGAACGCGCCTCGAAACCAAGAATACAAAACCTTGTTTGAAGAGGTTCAGTACGAGGCCCGCCAGGTCAAGGTCCGCCAGGAGATCGGGGAGGCCGAGACGGCAGAGGGCTACGGCGCCTACGCCAAGGCGCTCCACCACTACCAGAAGGCCATGGAGTACGGCGAAGAGCACGACCTGATCCCGGCGCCCATCTTCGCCCGGACCAGCATCCTGCTACAGCGAGAGGATGGCGGCGCGCAGGCCGCGGCGCGGATGATGGAGAAGGCTGCCCGTAAAGACACCGATAACCCTGACTATCACTTCAGACTCGCCGACCTGTATGAGGCGGAGGGCCTGGGACTCCGGGCAGAGCGCGAGCGGAAGATCGCCAAGCGGCTCCAGAACCAGAAGTAGACGCCCATCCGGATGGAACTTCCCTGCGAACCCACGAGCGGCACAGGCCGGTGTGTGGAAAAGGTGCACTTTGCTCAGAATCCGCTACACTGACCGACGCTCATGAGGAAACGATGAACGATCGGAACGAAGTAGTCGTCGGCCTACAGTGGGGTGACGAAGGCAAGGGCAAGATCGTGGACCTGCTCGCCCACCGGGCGGCCGTGGTGGTCCGCTTTCAAGGCGGCAACAACGCCGGACACACCCTGGTCGTCGAAGGCGAGAAGGTGGTCCTCCATCTCGTCCCCAGCGGCATCCTCCGCCCAGACGCGCGGTGTGTCATCGGAAACGGCGTGGTCATTGACCCCCAGGTCCTGATCACAGAACTCGACACCCTCGAAGAGAGCGGCGTCTCCGTCACCCCGGAGCGCCTCGCCATCTCCGAGACCGCCCACGTCATCCTCCCCTACCATCGGCAGCTCGACCAGTGCCGTGAGACCGCCCGCGGAGACGACAAAATCGGGACCACCGGCCGCGGCATCGGACCCACCTATGAGGACAAAATCGCCCGGCGCGGAATCCGGATCGGCGCCTTCGTCAACCCCCTCATGCGCCGAAAGCTCCTCGCACAGATCCTGCCCGACAAAAACCGACAGCTCGCAGAGTGGTACGACACCGACGCCTTGGACATCGACGTCCTGGACAGCTGGGCCGAACCGCTGGCCCAACGCCTCGCGCCATACGTCACCGACACGCCTGGCCTCCTCCATCAGGCCAACCAGGACGGTCTGCCCATCCTCTTCGAAGGCGCACAGGGAACCTTCCTCGACATCGACCATGGCACCTACCCCTTCGTCACCTCGTCGAACACCCTGGCTGGGGCAGCCTGTACTGGCTCAGGGGTCGGACCGCGGGACATCCACCGGGTCATCGGCGTGACCAAGGCCTACACCACCCGGGTCGGCGCAGGCCCCTTCCCCACCGCGCTGGAGGGGGAGGCTGAGGAGCGAATGCGCGCCCTCGGCGGCGAGTATGGTGCGACCACAGGCCGGCCACGGCGGTGCGGGTGGTTTGATGCGCCGCTGGTTCAGCGCGCGGTCCTGCTCAACGGCGTCACGCATCTCGCGCTGACCAAGCTCGACGTCTTGTCGGACTACGAGACACTGAAAATCGCCGTGCGGTACCAGAATGAAGGGGTCCCGGGGCAGAACAACACCATGACCCCGGTCTATGAAGAAGTCGAGGGATGGCACTCAGACATCACCAAAGTCCGCAAGTGGGAAAAGCTGCCCGAAGCCTGCAAGAACTACGTCCGCCGGATCGAGAATCTGGTCGGCGCGCCCGCGGCAATTCTCAGCGTCGGTCCCGGAAGAGAGGAGATCATCGCCAGAGATCCCCTCTTCGATGACCTCGCCCATTGACAACCACGGCGGGGAGCCGTTAGTAGTCTGGAGCGCTGAGAGTTGCTAGCTCAGTTGGTAGAGCACCGGCCTTTTAAGCCGAGGGTCGAGGGTTCGAGTCCCTCGCAACTCATCACAGCCAAGACGTTCTCTTCACATCTCGACCCTATCGTCTAGTCAGGTCAGGACACCGGGTTTTCATCCCGGCAACACGGGTTCGAATCCCGTTGGGGTCACATCAAAACGCTCATCAAGCGAGTTTGTTTGATGAGCGTTTCACGTTCTAAATGACGCGGGCTTGTCGGAAGAACCAGCTGGGCATCTCGTGTTGGAGTTGCCATCGCACGTTGATGGGGCGCTCGCCATGGTGAGAGACCATTTTTACCGGCCCAAGAAAGATGTAGGGCATCGTGACTCCGCGCTTGTCTCTTCGATGTGTCCGGACAAAGAGCAAGGGCGTGACGCCCAGTTCGAGATGATTGAGGTGCCGTCGCCCCCGCACGCTTCGCGGCGTGGTTGGATTCTGGGACTGCCAGTCGAACAGGTTCAGTGACACAGCCCGATCCTCGTACATCGTGCTGGGCGAATAGTGCTTTTCGGTCTTATGCAAGGTAACGAAGAGCAGATTGCACTTTGTACGTTCATCAAAGAGCACCCCTTCTCGGGGTCGATGCAGGCGACCTTCCCGGATCCTTCCGAAAGCGGCCATGATCGCAGCCAGGCTGTACCGACAATGCAAAGCCAGAGGAACCTGTGGATCGCGTTCCCACCGAAGCGGGAGCGGACGCCGGCGCGCCTGAAGCACTGCGAGCAGTTCACCGAGCTCTTCTCGAATGGTGTTGTGTTGCCAGAGAAGCGGCAGCGTCTCCGTCAATCCGACGCGTTCTGGTGGGAACAGCTCTGCCAACATCATCCACACCCGTCGCCGCGGCGGCCCATTGGTCCTCATCGGAGGCTTCGGCGCGGCAAGAATGGTGCGCATATCAGCGAGCCACTCGCCGTCATCGATGTACAACATTCGCTTCAGGGCGCGTTTCAGCCGATGTGCCTCCGGCCCGCAGGTCAACCGATCGCCTGCCTTGCGTCGAATGTCGCTCCATGTCCGGGTGGTGGCATAGAGGTCTTCGAGTTCGACGCCGGTTTGCGCCAGGAATCGTGCCAACGAGATGGTCTCTTGTCTGTTCTGGCGAAGCGCGATGAGTTCGTTGGCATACCCGACGACATTGAGATTGAGTGCGCTACGCAGGTTATGCAGCACGATTCGAGTCGATTGCCGATCCAGATCCATCGCGCATCCCGCAGGCAGCCGCGGGAACCCCTGCTCAATCTCCTCGATCAGCGCTCGTCGATCACACCGGAGCAGCGCCCGGTAGGCGATGTCAAACCTGAACTCTGCTCGATGCAGACCGATGAAGTCGAGGATGGTCAGGCTCCGCTTCCCTGGATGCAGCCGCAACCCGCGGCCGAGCTGCTGGAGGAAGATCGTCGAGCTCTGGGTCGGGCGCAGCATCAACAGGGTGTCGACGGACGGAATGTCGACCCCCTCGTTGAACAGGTCTACGGTGAACAGGACTTGAACAGCTCCGGCCTCCAGGTCTCTGATCGCGGAGGTCCGGTTCGCCGGCGCGGTCAGCCCCGTGACCGCAACCGCTGCCAGCCCAGCCTCCCGGAACTTCTGGGCCATGAACTTCGCATGGGCCACGCTGACACAGAACCCCAGCGCCTTCATCTCCTGAGGCCGCCCGATGTGCTGCTTGATCTGCTCCAGGACGAGCCGAACGCGGGCATCGTGCGCGGTATACAGCTTCGTCAACGCGCCGAGCGCATAGCCTTGTCGAGACCACTGGATCTCCCGCAGGTCCACGCCATCATGTAGGCCGAAGTACTGGAACGGACAAAGCAACCCGCGATCGATGGCGTCCCAGACCCGCAACTCAATCGGCATATGGCCGTCGAAGTGGTGGAGCACATCGAGTCCGTCCGCACGCTCCGGTGTCGCGGTCAACCCCAGGAGGTACGTCGGCTGGAGCCGATCGAGCAGCCGCTTGTAGGTCGGCGCCTCGGAGTGATGGAACTCATCGACGATGACGAAGTCGTAGGCGTCCGACGCGATCGAATCGATTCGAGCGCTCAAGGATTGAATCGAAGCGAAGACGTGGTGGCCATGCTCTGGACGGAGCCCCTCGACCAGAAGTTCGCCAAAGGAGCCGTCCCGGAGGACCTCGCGGAACTGTCGCATGGCCTGCTTGAGGATCTGGCCGCGATGAGCCACAAACAAAAGGCGAAGCTCTCCTTCCGCTGCACGAACGCGCGCATAGTCCAGCGCTGCCATCACCGTCTTGCCCGTTCCAGTCGCTGCAACGACGAGGTTCCGGTAGCGACCATGAACCGCTCGCTCCGCTTCCAGCTGCTCCAGGATCTCCTGTTGGAAGGGATACGGACGCACCTCGAGACCGCTGATGGTGTCCTCAGCGGTCTGGTTCTCCACACGCAACGCCCGCCGAAGCCGATCCCGATCTCGATCTCGATCAGATCGATAGGGTTCAAACTCCGGATCGTTCCAATACCCCTCAAACGTCGCGCTGAATTTGTCGAGGAGTTGAGGTGACGCGGCACCCGCGAGCCGAACATTCCACTCCAAGCCCTCTTGTAACGCCGAGATAGAGAGGTTGGAGGAGCCGACATACGCCGTGGAGAAGCCACTGTCCCGGTGGAACAGCCAGGCCTTGGCGTGCAGCCGGGTCCGCCGGGTATCGTAAGAAATACGAACCGCTGCGCCCAACGAAGCCAGGGCATCAATCGCCCGTGCCTCTGAGGCGCCCATATAGGTGGTCGTCAACACCCGCATCGGCCGCCCGCGAACAACCAACAGATCATGCAACTCCCGCTCGATCTGCTTGAAACCGCTCCAGCGAATGAACGACAACAGCAGCTCCACCCGATCCGCGCTCAACAGCTCACGCTTGATCTCAGCGCCGATACGAAGCTCCTCGCGAGCGTTGACCAACAACGCATGCTGATCAAGCGGCACACCAGGCCGTGGAGGAAGGCGCGCTTCACGAAGTGTTCGGGTCGGACCCGCGATCCCCAACAACTGCGAGGCAGTCAGGTGATATGCAGAAAGATCCTCACCTTCTACAGCGAGCACATCCAAGATGCGATTGCTCAACGCCAGCTGATTCTGCAATTTCTCTTTGTCTGAGCCCTTCTGAGCCCGCAGCCTGCGCTCAATAATCTTGGCCAGTGTTCGGGTCAGCGGCAAGTGAGCATCACCGGCATCCAGATGCTGCTTCTGTACCACCGCCCCACCCTGACAGAGTTGAACCAGGTGTTGTTCAAGCGCTGTGTCGAGCACCTGCTCATAGAGCCCATCGGTCAACACAACGGGCTGAATCTGGGAAACAGTCTTCTCACTCATCTCGATGCCATCCCCATCCAACACGGAGCCCAGTCGAAAGTTTCCCGCCTGATATAACCTTTCGCCAACAATATCACGAAAACACAAACAACCATCTACTTCATTGATGCTTTAGTCACTGCGCATCAACTTCCCATCCAGCCGGTGCTCGGCCTTGATGAACGCGTCGACGATACGCGCGCCTGCCTCATCGATCTGGTCCGCCTCCGACCTCACCCCAACAGCCGGGCGATCACGCGGCTCTCGTACCGCTGGGCGGGAGGGCCTCCCGCGCGGAGCTGGTCGATCATCATCTGCGTCGTGCGGCCGAAGCGCCCCTGGTCGATCAGATCGTCCAGGGTTTGCTCTGCCTCGCTTGTTGCACCGCGGCAGTAGAGCATCGCCGCCAGGTACAGATGCCAGATATTTCGGCCCTGCACCCCGGCTGTGGTTTCGGAGAGGACCCGGCGTATCGTTGAGACCGCGCGCGGGGTGTTTCCCTGCAGGTGGTCGGTCAGCGCGAGCCCGATCGCTGCAGAGTGGCTGTGCTCCTGGTTGCGACAGGCGCGGCTGTGGGCAGCGTATTCGGCGAAGAGCGTCTGGCTTTCTGCGGTGCGTCCCTGGAGGAGGTGCAGGTACCCCATCGGCCAGAGCATCTGGCTGAGGATGACGGGGTTGTCCAGCTCACGCGCGTCCTCCAGGGCCCCCATCAGCTCGACAGCGGCGAGGTCGTCCTGGCCATCGTTGAGCAGGCTCATGCCTGCGGTCGACTTCCAGAGCAACCGGTACCGCCACAGCTCAGGGGTGTCCGCGGCGAGGAGCCGGGCGCGGCGGAGCATCTCCCGGGCACGGCCGGTCTCCCCGAGGTGGATGTAGATTCCGGCGAGGTTCCCCAACATCACCGCGGTCGCCTGGTGATCGTTGGCCTGCTCCAGCCGGGCGATGGCCTCGGTGTAGCAGGGCACCGCCTCGGACCAGCGGCCAAGCTTGTTGTACAGGTTGGCGAGGTTGCCCCCAAGCCGGCCCTGTTGCCCGATCGCCCCCAGGGCCTGGGCCTCTTTGAGCCCACGGCGGAAGTAGGCCTCGGCGCTTGGGAGGCCAAGAACACGCGCCACGCTCCCAAGGTTGCCCAGCGCCGAGGCCAGCGCGAGCCGATCCCCCAGCATGTCGAGCCGAGCCACCGCCTCTTCCAACAACGGCAGGGCACCAGACGCGTCCCCGGCCCAGCTGGCCAGCACCCCCAGCCGCTGCAGGCTGACCGCCACCAGCCACGGTTGCCCGGTCTCCTCCGCCAGCGCGCGGGCCTGCCTGAAGCGGGCGCTGGCCAGATCTCGTTGTTGCCACTGCAACATCTGGTACAGGCCGGTGTGGTAGTGCACCCGAGCAACCAACGCCGGATCTTCCGCCGCGATGGCCGCCGCCTGCGAGAGCGCCTGCTGGGCCTGTGGTGTCCCACTGCGGCCCTGCACCCAGTCGATCCGGGCGACCAGGAGGAGCGCCTCGACCTGCTGGGGGCGGGGAAGACGGTGGGCCTCCTGACGAAGCGCCTCCATCAGCTCTGGGATCATCCCGAACGGACCCCGCACCACAAGCAGCTGTGCGGCCCGGAGTCGGGCCTCCAGCCCCGCGGCGGTCTCGGGAATGCGATCGATGACCACCAACAGGTCCGGCAGCAACACCTCCAACTGATCCAGCGCGTCGCCGATGACGGTATCCGTCACCGCCCGCGCGCGCGCCAACGCCCACGCGGCATGTTCATGGTGCAACGCAGAGAGGTTGTCTGACGCCGAGCGTTGTGTGTTGACATAGGCCCGCACCGTGGACAGAAGCCGAAGGCTGAGCTGGCCATGGGCCGGCTCGGTGTGGACCAGCGAGCGACGGCACAACACCATCAGCGCCTCCTCGGTCCCGCCCACGGCCTCCAGATCCGGCAGCGTGAAGCGATCGGCGAACAGCGAACAGCGAACCAATGTCTCGCGGGCATCGCCGGGCAGGCGCTCCCAGGACCACGCAATGGCCTCCTCCACCGAGCGGTATCGGGGATCGTGGTGCCGCTGTGCGGTATACTGCGGCCAACGGTGAGCCATCCGCGCGCAGAGGTCTGCTGCGCTCATCATCGCCATCCGAGGGGCCGTCAGCTCGATGGCGAGGGGGAGATGGTCCAGCCGATCCACCACCTGGCGCAGCACCCTCTGCTCAGAAGCAGAGGGCGTATAGCTGCCGCGAACCCTGGCGACCCGAGAGACGAACATCTCAACCGCGTCCTCGGCAGATAGCGGCGCGAGAGGGACGAGCGCCTCTCCAGAAAATCCGGTCCGCTCGCGAGAGGTCAGGACCAACTGAAGCCCTGGCACCGCCGCGCACCAGCGCTCCAAAATCGGGCGGGCTTCCGGAAGGAGGTGCTCCAGGTTGTCCAACACCAGGGGAACAGAGAGGTCTCCCAGCAGGCGCTCGATGGCGTCTCCGTCCACACGGCCCGCATCCAGACCCAAGCTGACCGCGACCATTGCAGGAAGCTGCGACGCCTCGCGGATTCCCGCCAGCTCAACCCAGGCCGCTGTGCTCAAAGCCGCTGTGCTCAAATGGGCTTGCACCAGCCGGGTCTTTCCCACCCCAGCAGCCCCACAGACACACACCACACGCGCACGCGCCAGCGCTGCGCCCAGCGCAGCGAGAGCATCTTCTCGGCCAAACAGGTCTTTCGGAGCCGATGCGGGTCGAGGACGGTCGCGGAGCTCCGCGACCCCAGCGGGCTCAAGGTGATAATCACCAGCAGTGTTGATCACCGACAATCCGGTGCCCGCCAGCTTCCGCCGCAGCCGGGAGAGGGCAACGTACAGGGTGTTCATCGAGGATGGGGGGCGAAACGGCAACCCCCACGCCCCGGTATAGAGGGCCTCAGGCGTTAGCGGGGCCTCTGCCGCGATCAGCGCCTCCAACATGCGCCACTGGAGGGTCCCCACCGCAAGCGTCCATACCGAGCGACCCGAGATCAGGAGCTGCCCCTCCAGCATACGTCGGCCCATCACACCCCCCGCCCATTGTAAACACAACAGATGTTGTGTCCAACGGGCGCCGGGCAGGGCTCAGCGTGTCACTTCATACAGTGGCTGTCCCGCGACGACGACATTGTCAAAGGTGGCGTCTATCAGCAGATTGTTGTCGGCCATCACGAACATATCCCCCACATCTGCGCCCCGGAGGCAGCTATCGAAGGTGTCGTAGCACACCAACACGTTCGGCGGGGTTACCCTGAGGGCGTCGGTGGTCAGCTCGACGTTCGGGTAATTTTCATGGAACCAGGCCACAAAACCCTGCACGCGAAATGAGGGCGTGCGGTCTGCGTCAGCGTCCGGATCCTCTTCATCGTACACGTATCCCGAGCAGAGGGCACCGATATTGGTCGCGCATTGCGGGTAGTTGTCCCGGTGATCGAGGATCCCATCGTCATCGTCATCCATATCGCAGACATCCGGGATCCCGTCGTCGTCTGTGTCCTGGCCTTCGCCCGAAGCGATCAGCATGCGACAGTAACGATAGTACGTCTCTGCGTGATCTGGAAGGTTCGTGTAGTTCGCGGGCTCCAGATCGAGCATATCCTGAGCAAAAGTCACATTCGACAGAAGAAGAGACACGATCAGCATGGTTGGCTCCTGTGTGTATTGTCCGCAACCCCAGACAAGAGTCACCTCGTCGTGCGATCAATTCGACTTACACAGACTTACTTCCCAGTATGCAATGTAAAAGCGTTACAATCCGCATGCCTGGATGAACGGACGGGAGATCAGGAGGTTCGGCAGCGCGCTTGTGGGGTTCATGGGTGTAGAGCGTGTCAGAGCTTGCGTCCCCCGCGGAGTGTCACGGTGCATATGGGTGACAAGATGCCCGACCGGCGCGGGCCCAATGTCGGCGAGCGTCGTAAGGATAAGTCCCCCGAGCGCCGCCGCTCCCGGCGCGTGATTCTGGATGGAGAGCAGCTCGTAAGAGAGTGAACGCTGAAGGTTGCGGACACCGTTCGGGGAAGGTCTGGGCAAGCTGAGCGGTTTGTCCCTCCACACGCGTCCACGTAATACTCTTCTTGCGAGCGTGGAGGATCCCCCTTGGCGTTGGAGCCCGGCGAAACCATTGGTCCCTATGAGATCGTCCGCGAGATCGGCGAGGGCGGGATGGCGATCGTCTACCATGCCCGCCACACGGTGTTGCACAGCGATCATGCGGTGAAGGTTCTCGACGAGCGGTTCATCCGCCAGAACGAGATCCGCAGCCGTTTTTTGGAAGAGGGGCGCATTCAGGCGCAGCTTCGGCACCCCCACATCGTGCCGGTCACCGACCTCCTGGCTGCGCCTGGCGTCGCCGGGTTGGTGATGCCCCTGCTCAACGGCGCTGACCTCGCCCAGCTCATCGCCCAGGAAGGACCGATCAACCTGGACGACGCGCTGGAGTGGACCAGCCAGATCCTCCTCGCCCTCGCCTATGTCCATGACCAGGGCATCATTCACCGCGACCTCAAGCCCTCGAACATTTTCATCGAGACGTTGCCCCGCGGACGCGGCGTCCGCGTCATGGACTTCGGCATCGCCAAGGTCATGGACCGGTCGCGCACCCGGACCGCCGCGATGATGGGCACGCCGTCGTATATGAGCCCCGAGCAGATCCGCTCGCCGGCCCACGTCGACGCCCGCACCGATCTCTTCGCCGTCGGCAGCATCCTCTACGAGATGCTGACAGGCGCCCAGGCCTTCGACGGGGACACCGAGTTCGACATCCAGACCCGCATCGTCGAGGGGCGGTTCATGCCGCTTCGAGAGCGGCGGAACGCGCTGCCCGATCACCTCGACGCCATCGTCCGAAAAGCCCTCGCCCGAGAGCCCGGCGCCCGCTTCCCCTCCGCCAACGCGTTCCTCCAGGCCGTTGAAAACCCCACGCCACCTCCCCCGCCCGAACCCGCACCTGAACCAACCCTGGCCCCAACACCTGAACCGACAC
This sequence comes from Myxococcota bacterium, assembly GCA_038520555.1. Lineage (GTDB taxonomy): Bacteria > Myxococcota_A > UBA796 > UBA796 > UBA796 > JBCBLB01. The sequence continues at coordinate 12,595 of JBCBLB010000153.1, forward strand.
CTGAACCGACACCTGAACCGACGCTCCCGCCTGCACCGCCCCCGGAGCCGATCGCGTCTCCGCCTGTGGTTGTGGCGGCGCCACCGGTTCTGGCGCCGCCTCCGAAGAGGCCGGTGAAGAAGACGCGGCCCCGTCGCCCCATTGAATTCGGGCTGTTCAGCATCGGGCGGAGGAACCGGCTCATGTTGGCGACGCTTGGGCTGTGCGCGGGGGGTCTGTTGGGCATGTTGGTGCCTGGGCTGCTCGACGAGCTGGCCAACCCGCCGGCCTATGAGATCCTCTCCCGAGGGGAGGCGACCCTGCTCACCGCCGCGCTCTTCGGCGGGATGGGCGCGATCACCGGGTACTGGCTGTTCGAGATGGGGTGTTTGTTCATGCTGACGATGATCGGCGGCTCGATCCTGGCGCTGGCGCTTGAGCTGGGGTGGATCTGAGGGGAAGGCGTCGGTTACTCCGACGTTGTCCATAGGAGCAACCCATGAGCTTGCACATCCACCTCCGTGACATCAACCCCCATATGGTCGCTGCCTGGGCGACGGCGTTTTCGGGTTGTCCAGACGTTACCACCAGCCAGGGCGACATCTTCGACCGGACCGCAGACGCGATCGTCAGCCCGGCCAACAGCTTCGGCTGGATGAACGGGGGGATCGATCTGGTCTACTCTCGGCACTTCGGCTGGGAGTTGCAGGCGCGGCTTCAGGCGGACCTTGAGTCGCAGTGGGCCGGCGAGCTGCCGGTGGGGAACGCCCATATCGTCGCGACCGAAGATCCGGAGATCCCCTGGCTCATCAGCGCCCCGACGATGCGCGCGCCGCAGGTCGTCGCCAAGACGATGAACGCCTATCTGGCGTTCCGGGCGGCGGTCCTGGCGACGCTCCGGTTCAATGAGGGGCGGGCCGATCCGATCCGTTCGATTTTGTGCCCTGGCTTGGGGACTGCAGTGGGGCTGATGCCCTTTGCCCGATGCGCCAGCCAGATGCGGATGGCGTATGACTGGACCCTTGGCGGGCAGCGACCGCCCATCGCGCACCTCAGCCTGCGTCGACAGCAGGAGATCCAGTTCGAGATGACCCACGACTGATCCGCTCGCTGCGAATACACCGTGTAGGAACCTGGAAAGATCGTGGCCATGGATCCGGCGGTGGGTGTCAACCCCCAGAGAACGAATCGATCCGGCGAACCGACAGGATGTTCGAGTCGTTTAGTGGAAATCTGCGCGTGTTTCGCGCCGCGTGAGATCTTATGTGAGAGATGAGCGCGACCATGATCTGATCCGATCCCAACTTTTTGTTGGGGCCCGAAGGCCATTTCATCTCCTACTCATCGTGTAGAATGCGATGAGGACGCGAGAACCGCTCGCGCGAACGTCCACCTTCTACACATCACCGGGGATCCTGTCATGAGCGATGGAAACGAAACTCTCACGCTGTCCGATGACCAGACCGATACGCTGAACACCTTCGACAACAACGGGAACACCGATTTCCTCGACAATGACATCAAGGACCCCTTAGAAGGCGACGGGGATAAAGGCAAAGACAAGGATAAAAATAAAAACGACTCGGGTGGGGGGGGCGATGGCGGCAACAGCTCGCCCCCCCCGGACCCCGACATCGGCGACAATGGCAACCCGGGGGGCTCCCCGAACCTCAACGGTCCCTCCAACGACGGGGGCAATGAGCCCAACGAAGGCAACGACCCGAACAAGGAAGTCGTCGTCCAGCCGAACACCGAAGGCGATCAGGTCAAGAAGAACGACCAGGAAGGCGTCAAGGGCGGCGGTGCCAGGGGGCTTTCGCTGCCGTTGCTGACCGGGGTGCCGTTCACCGCCAGTGACGTGTCGATGAAGAGCCTGGACACCTCTGGGTATCGAAGCAAGCGCAAGGCCGCGAAAGCGTCGACGATGTATGAGACGATCAACAAGTCGGTGCAGAGCCGCATCGGCCAGCTCGTCGGCATCGCCAACCAGATCACCAAGCTCCACGCCGACATCGACGCCGCCGCGAGCCAGCACCTCGCTGGGCTGAAGACCAGCCAGGAGACGCTGAAGACGAACATCGCCAACGCCCGCGCGGCGCTGTCGAGCGAAAGCGAAGCGGCGGCGGGGCGGGTTCGTGCGACCCTGACCGCAGAGCGTGGGACGATCCGCGAAGCGGCGAGCACCGCCCGCAGCGGGGTCGACACCGCGGCGCAGACGATGAAGAACGTCCTGTCGGGCGCGAAGCAGCGCTCGCTGAAGGCCCTGGCGGGGGGCTTCGACACCGCCGCCGGCATCACCAAGACCGGCGCCCAGGACTACCGTGACCGCCTCAAAGAGCGGATGGGCGCGGTCAACCAGAAGCTTGCCATCCCCGGCAAGGACGCGCTGTGGACCTGCGTCCACTACCGGATGAAGACGAAGCTTGGGAAGCAGTTCGCCGACAACGGCCCGTTGATGCAGAACCTCGCCAAGCTTGAGGAGCAGAACAACACGCTGCTGACCGAAGCGTTCGCCGTCAACCAGGGCAAGCTTAACGATCTGGTCGGCAAGGGCCGGTGGTCAGCAGAGTCTGCTCGCCGCAAGGGCAAGGCCGACATCGACTCCTATGAGAAGTCGGCGCTGAAGGAGCTCGATGAGACCGAGCGCTCGGTGCTCAGCCACATTGAGACGGCGACCACGCAGGCGAATGCCAGCCTGGACACCGTCGAGCAGCACCGGGGCGAAGCCATCAGCCAGGCGACGCAACAGACCGGCATCGACGCGGAGAACCTGAAGAAGAACACCGAAGCGGCGCTGTGGGCCCACGCCCACGCCCAGAGCGATCAGCTGGTGAAGACGGCCGAGTCCGCCGCCGAGCCATTGGGCCATAAAGCCAAGAAGGCCTACGTCGAAGACGCCCTGAAGGCGGTCTCCAACGTCCCGCTGGACCTGACGACGGCGACCCAGGTCTCCCAGCAGATGGTCGCTGGCTGGGCCGCCGGCCACGCCAGGATCCGCGGCGATCTGGACGGCAGCACCAACAACGGGGCTGCGAAGTGGAAGGCCGATGCCCTCAAGCGCGTCAAGGACGCCGAAGCGCGCAGCGTCCACTCCGTCCAGACCACCTCGAAGGGTTCTCAGGACGGCCTGAACGCATCCGCTGAGAAGATCGCCGCCCAGATCAAGGGCAACTCCGATCGGGCGGTCGGGGCCATCAACCGGCAGGCCAGCGCGCTCAACACGGCCATGTCGAATGACGCCCGGGCCTTCGTGGTCAAGCTTGAGACCCACACTGCGCTGGACACGTCGGCGCTGACGAACATCGACGCCAACCT
>JBCBLB010000218.1:0-13304 GCA_038520555.1 Myxococcota bacterium
CCGGCGCGTGGTTGTCGGAGCTACATGTTGGAGACGAAGGTGAACTTGCCTTTTCCGTAGCCGTGGACTTCGCAGGCCATGTCGTGGCGGTGTGCGGAGCGGCGCAGGTACTTCATCAGGTCGCGGGGCAGCTCTTTGGGCTGATATACGCGTTCCAGGGCGACCATTTCGCTGTAGAAGTGGTCGTGGAAGAACCGGGTGGAGATGTTGTAGACCTCGTGCAGGTTCTCCCAGGTCATCTCGTCGAATTTGCCCTCTTTGACGACCTTCTTCACCGTGTGCGGCGGGATGAGCGACAAGGCAGCCCCAAGCGACGCCGACAGCGGCATGTCGAAGGCGGCCATTCCGATGAGCTCTTCTTTCTCGTCGCGATAGGTTGCGGCGCTGAAGAGGTCACGGGGGGTGGTGCTCATGCGGACGCCGTTGGTGACGGTGACCTTTCGGCCGAACAGCGCAGAGAACATGCTGCTGATGGCGGCCATTTCGGGCTTGGGAAACTGATAGGGCATGGTGGCCTCAGCGGATGTGGTTCTTGAGGTTCTTCTGGAACGCCTCGACCGTGATGGGCTTGGTGATGAAGAAGGACGCGCCGGCGTTGCGGGCGCGCTGCTGCATCTCTGGGGTGCCCTGCGCGGTGACGAAGCCGAAGGGGGTCTTGATGCCCTGAGCGCGGATGGCCTCTAAGAAGGCGTATCCGTCCATCTCGGGCATGTTCCAGTCGCTGAGGATCAGCGCCGGGCTGTGGGCGGCGACCTGATCGACGGCTTCACGACCGTTCTGTGCTTCGACGATTTCGAGGTTGTTGAACCCGGCCTGACGGAGGGTCCGCTTGACGATCATCCGCATCGCGCGGCTGTCATCGACGATTAAGACCTTCATGGTCTGCTCCTTGGATAGATGCGGTGGGTATGAGTGTGTTCGGCGGTTCAGGCCGCGTGCTTAAGCGATACACACAAGGGTTGTCCTTCTACGTCGAAATACAGGCTTCGACCCGAAGGGACTTCGCGAGGTCCCCGGCCGGCTTCTGGCAGACCGAGGGAGATGGGCTGGCCCGGGTTCAGCCGCGCGAGCAGCTGACCCGCCAGGGTGTTGATCAGTTCGTTGAGGAAATCGGCGACGGCCAACGTCTGATCGTCGTCGTCCAGTCCGCCCCAGGCGTCTCCGGCGATCATCTCGGCCAGCTCGCCGGGCAGCGCGATGGTCATGTGATCGGTGTACGGCGCCAGGAGCGCGATCTCGGTCCAGCGCAGGTCTTCATCAGACCAGCCCGCGAAGCCTCGGTCTTTCCGCTCCACTTCGCAGAAGGCGAGCTGTTCGAGGATCTCAGCGATCAGTTCTTCCAGATACGCTGTAGGGTCTCTGGTCATCACGACTCCGCGGAGACGGTGGCGCAGGCGTCGATCATGAGCTTTGGAGAGATGGGTTTCCCCAGAACGACCGAGGCGCCGATCTGGAGCAGCTCAGCCCGGGCGTCGTCGTTGACCAGGCTGCTGACGACGATGACGGGGACATGGTTGAGCCGCGGGCTGGCCCGGATGCGACGGAGCATGGCGCGACCGTCGAGGATCGGCATGTTGATGTCGCTGACGACCAGTTGGATGGTGTTGTCTTCGCGGAGCAGATCGAGGGCCTGCTGCCCGTTCTCTGCTTCCAACAACTCTTCCTTCCCGACGCCCGCGATGCTGAGGCACCGCTTGAGCATCATCCGGGCGAAGGATGAGTCATCGACGACGAGGACGCGCTCCATGGGGATGTCTCCTTGTCAGACCGTCCAGGATCCGTGAGCGGGGCTGGTGATGGTGGCTGTCTGCTCACCGACGCTGATGCTGACGGTGCGGCTCAGGTCGCCGCCGGTGTCCTCTGCAGTCGGCGCGAGGCCATACCGCCACAGGAGCTTGCGGACGGCGAGAACGTTTCGTTTCCCGATGTTGAATCGTGTCATGGTGCTGATGACGGACGCACCACCGACGAGCTTGGCGACGAAGCCGCGGCCGTTGGGGTCTGCGCCGAGCGTGGCCATCTGCTTGATCAGAAGGGGGATGGCGTCGGTGGCGTAGTACCCGGGCGCTGGTCGGGTCTTGTTGTCCTTCCCAGGCTTGGGGAGTGCGATGTGGGCCATTCCGGTGACGCCGCTCTTCGGGTCGGTGAGCAGCAGCGCGACGCAGGACCCCAGCGCATAGGTGATGAGCCTGTCCCCATGATCGCGGCTGGCGCCATAGTCTCCGATGCCGATCCGAATGGTTTTCATCATGCTCCCTGCGCGACCCGTGGGGTGGCGTCTTCGAGGAGGTGGACCAGCGCGGGGGCGACCTGAGACAGCGGGACCCGGCGCTCTGCTGCGCCGCTCTCCCAGGCTGCCCGGGGCATCCCGTAGACGATGCTCGAGGCTTCGTCCTGTGCCAGCGTTCGCCCTCCTGCCCTGCGCATTTCCAGCAACCCCTGCGCCCCGTCTCGGCCCATCCCCGTCAGCAGGGCGCCGATGGCGTGATTCCCTGCTGTGCGAGCCACGGAGCTCATCAGAACATCAACCGATGGCCGGTGACCCGACACCGGCGCTCCCTCATGAAGTCGGATCCGATAGCCGGTTCGATAAGCCTCAAGGGTCATATGGATGCCCCCGGGGGCCACCAACGCCATGCCCCGCTGAAGGGTCTGGAGGTCTTCGGCCTCCTGGACGTACAGCGCTGCGCACTCGTTGAGCCGTCGGGCGAACGCGCCGGTGAAGCTCTTGGGCATATGCTGGACGATGACCACCCCCGGGCAGCCCAGCGGCAGCCCCTGGAGGACCTCCTCCAGGGCATCGGTGCCGCCGGTGCTCGCCCCCAACGCGATCACGCTCATCGGGTGGCCCAGCGGCTTGATCGGCGCAGAGTGCTGCTTCCAGTGACTCACGTCTGCGTTGACCGCCTGCTTGATCTTCTTGCGCAGGTTCGACAGCATCGACTCCACGGAGCCTTTCTGATGGCCAGGCTTGAAGACCACGTCGACGGCGCCGGCGGCCAGCGCTTCGGCCAGCTTCGGGCCGTCCATCCCGCTGACCATCACCACAGGCAGCGGGAACCGCGGCATCAGCCGCTTGAGGAAGGAGACCCCGTCCATCCGGGGCATGTCGATGTCCAGCGTCACGACGTCCGGCCGGAGGTGCACGATCAGGTCGCGTGCCTCATAGGGATCCCCGGCGGTGCCGATGATCTCGATCTGGGCGTCGTTGCCCAGGCCCTTCCGGATCATCCGCCGAGAGATGGCGGAGTCATCGACGATGAGTACGCGTATCGTTCGTGCCAAGACTCAGCCTCGCCGATACAGCCCCGGCTTGATGAACGCAAACCGGGTGTTGAGGTTGTTGAGGGTCTCGGCGTGCCCGATGAACAGGTACCCCCCCGGGGTCAACAGCCGATACAGCTGCTCCACCAGGGTCTTCTTCGTCGACTCCTCAAAGTAGATCATCACGTTGCGGCAGAAGATGGCGTCCAGATCGCCGCGGAGTGGGATGGTCGATGAGACCAGATTCAACCGTCGATACAGCACATCTGCCTTCAGCGCATCGATCATCACCACCCGATCGCCGTCCAGCGGCTTGAGGTATCGCTGCCGGAGGTGCGCGGGCAGCATCGCGACGCTGTCTTTGGGATAGATGCCCTCTCGGGCGGTCTGGAGCGCTCGGGTCGAGATGTCGGTCGCCAGCAAGCCGCCTTTCCACCGGGAGGCCGCGGGACCCAGCGCTTCGCGCTGGAGCATCGCCAGGGTGTAGGGCTCCTCGCCGGTCGAAGACGCCGCACACCACACCCGCAGATCCGGCTGGCCGCCCCGCCGCCGCCGCCGATCCAGGATCTCAGGGAGGGCGACCTTCTGGTAAAACTCGAAGTGTTCAGGCTCCCGCCAGAAGTGGGTGTGGTTGGTCGAGACGTGGTTGACCAGCTCTGAGAGGGTCTCTTGCGCCGGGTGGCGCAGCCGGTCCTCGAAGTATGCGTTGAAGTCGGTGTAGCCGTCGGTGCGCATCATCTTGAGCATGCGCATCGACAGCATCATCCGCTTCTCATCGGTGAGGTGGATCCCGAAGTGATCCCGAATGATGCGGGCGAGGTGCTCGAACTGCCCCGGATCGAGCTGGAGGGCCGTCGCCGCGCTGGTCGGGGTGGCAGTGAGAGAGAGCGCGCTCACAAAGAACCTCAGTTCAAGGGTGTCGGGCAGCGGCGAAGATCACAGCTCCGCGGCGGCGCCCAGCAGCCGCTCTGCGTCCAACAGCAGCCGCACCTTGTCACCGACCATGCCCATGCCCTCGATGAAGTGGCTGCTGCCAGTGCCGACCTGCGGCGGCGGCTCGATGCTCACTTCGGGGATGTCCAGCACTTCAGAGACCGTGTCCACGACCAGGCCGACCCACCACTCGTTGACGTTGATGACGATAATGCAGGTCCGGTCGTCGTAGGAGCGATCGGGCAGGTTGAACCGGGCCCGGACGTCCATGATCGGGATGACCTTGCCGCGCAGGTTGATCACACCGCGGACGTAGCCCGGGGTGTCCGGGACGTGGGTGATCGTCTGCATTCCCACGATCTCACGGACATAGGTGATGTCCAGGCCGTAGGTCTCCGACCCCAGCTCAAAGGTCAGAAACTTCGCCTGCTGGACGTCTTCTTCTTCCTGGCGCTGCGCCGAGGGGCGGGTCTGAACGTTCATGGGACTCTCTGTGTGGTGGAAAAAAGGGCGGTCTCTGAGAACATGCCGTGAAGATCAGGCGGCGAGGCCCATGTAGTGAGCGATGAGGCTGGTGACGTCGATGATCAGGCTGATCCGGCCGTCGCCCAGGACGGTGCAGCCCCCCAGACCCGGCACGTCGCCCAGGTAGCCACTCAGGCCCTTGACCACGGTCTGGCGCTGGCCGATCAGCTCGTCGACAAACAGGCTGATGGTCTGGCCCCCGTCTTCGAGGACCACCAGGATGCCGTCGGTCAGGTCCGTCGAGCCCGGCTCGATGTTGTAGAACTGGTGCAGGCGCAGGACCGGGATGAGCTGATCGCGGATCCGGGCGACCTCCTGGCCGTCGGAGAGCGTGGTGATGTCCGAGGCGCTCACCACCACCGACTCCTTGATCTGGAGCAGCGGGATGGTGAAGCATGACTCGCCGACCTGGACCAGCATCCCCTCAATGATCGCCAGGGTCAGCGGGATGCGCAGGGTGAACGTCGTCCCCTTGCCCTCCTTGCTGGTCACGTCGATGCGGCCCTTGACCTTCTCGATGTTTCGCTTGACAACATCCATCCCGATGCCCCGGCCCGAGATGTCGCTGAGCTGGCTGGCCGTCGAGAAGCCCGGCTCGAAGATGAAGCCATAGATCTGGGCGTCGGTGAGGTCGGCCCGGTGGGCGTCGGGCAGCCCGCGCTCACGCGCCTTCTTCAGGATTCGATTCCGGTCGATGCCCCCACCATCGTCCGAGATCGAGATCCAGATCTCGCCGCCCTGGTGGCGGGCCTCCAGCTTGATGACCCCCACCTTCGGCTTGCCGGCCTTGATCCGGTCTTCGGTCGACTCCAGGCCGTGGTCGATGGCGTTGCGCATGAGGTGGACCAGGGGATCGGCGATGATCTCGGCGACCTTCTTGTCGACCTCTGTCTCTTCACCGCTGATCCGCAGATCGACCTCTTTGCCCTGCTTGTGGCTGACATCGCGGACCAGCCGGTGCATCTTCCGAAAGGTCCCGTCGACGGGCACCATGCGGACGCTCATCGCCACGTCCTGCAGGCTTCGGGTCACCCGCCCCAGCCGCATCGCCGACTTCTGGAAGCTCTCGATGTCCATGTCGACCAACTCCGGGTTGTGGATGATCGCCGTCGCGGCGATGATCAGCTCCCCGACCAGGTCCATCAGGCTGTTCAGCTTGCGGACGTCCACCCGCAGCGTCTCGACCTTGTTGCGGCGCTCCGCCTGCGCCTTGGGCATCTGCGCGTTTGGATTTTTGCGCTTCTTGTGCTGGACCGTCAACGCCTGGTCCAGCTCCTCATCGGATATGAGGCCATTCGCGACCAGCGCCTCGCCCAGGGGACGATCCTGGGCGCTGAGCGCCTGGAGGACCTTCTTTTCATCCAGAATCTTCTCTGCGACCAGGACCTGACCGAGACGCAGCGGCTCGCCCCGCTGCCGCGCGGCGGCCTGAACCGTCAGCGCATGCCGCAGCTGCGTCTCCGCAATCATCTTGGCATTCAAGAGCAGCGCGCCCAGCGGCTGCGACTTCTGCAGCGCTTTATGGAGCTGCTCCTGGCTGACATACCCCCCCTCAAGAAGGATATCGCCCAGGCGAGGGAAGTCGATCGGCTCCCTGGCCCCCTTCGGCGATGGCGCCTCGGCTGCGGGATCCCCTGTGACAGGGGCGACGTCTGACTCGAACAGCGGCGGCGGCTCCGCTGGAGGCGCCTGCGGCGCTGGTGCCGCCGCGTTTCGACCGGCCTCGATGAAGGACAGCAGCCGCTTGACCAGGATGTCGGCGTCATCCTCTGCGCCTGCGTCGGTAAACTCGGTGGTGATGTTGTCCAGACGGCCGTTGAGGAAGTCCAACACCGCGACCAGGCAGTCGACCAGATCGCGAGACAGCGACAGCTGGCCCTCACGGATCATCTGGAGGACCGTCTCTGCCTTATGGGTGACGCTCTCGACCAGTGAGAACTCGAGGTAGCCGGCGCTGCCCTTGATCGAGTGGAAGATGCGGAACATCGAGTCGATGGTCGCGCCATCGGCTCCGTTGCCCCCTTCCATCGATAACAGCATCAGCTCCAGCTCTTCGACGCCTTCTCTGCCCTCGGTCAGGAAGTAGTCGACAATTTCTCTGGTCTCGTCATCAATTTCGACAGGCATTTTCGTTCCCTTCGAGGCGAGGTGCGCTGGCGGTGGCCGCTTTGGGCCATCCCGACGCCTTCGTGACAGGGTCATCGGACGATCTGCGTGCCGGCTAAAACCTTTTCCGTTTGCCTATTGTCGACCGGCTAATCCTGGAGCGCCTCTGCCAGCGCGTCGATCAGCCGCACGCCACGCGCCGGGATCTGGTCGGGCGCTGGTGCCGCCTCCAGCCGCAGCCATGGCTCCAGCTCCAGCTGGTACGCCGCCACCCCACGTGCGTCACAGCGTGTCAGCACATGGTTGCTCCGCGCGGTGAACCGAATCCGCTCGGCGCCCTGCCGGCCGATCGATATCGATGGCAACCGGGCCTGCAGCTTCGCGCCCAGTTGGACGCAGTCTGCATACCGGTTGTGTCCACGGGCCAGCTCCACATCGAACGGAGAGCTGGACGCGCCCATTCCATGCACCTCAATCAACAGCTCGAACGGGTCGGCGTCGAAGAGGGCCTGCTGATACGGCCCCCCTTCGCCGGCGGCTTTGTTGGGATCAGGGCCGGTCGGATCACAGGCGACGACCAGCCGGGCGCCCAACGCGTGGGCCAGCCGGGCCGCGACCAGCCCCGCGCCGTTATCCGCCACCCGGGGAGGATCGCAGATCATGCTCACGCCGCTTCGGGCGTGGTGCGGCGCACAGATCGTCCAGGGGCGCGCTCCAAAGGCGCACACCGCCACCAGACCGGTCCGCAGAAGCGCGTCATCAAGGGCGTCTGGATCGGCGAACGTATGGATCTCCACGGCGGCTTCTGCCCAGGCTACGGGGTGGCGCACCCCGAGGCATCGCAGGTGAAGCTCGCGGCGCTTCCATAGGTGTAGTCCGAATCTGCCCCGTCGACGTAGACGTCATCCGGTTCGTTGCTGTCCCAGTCGCTGTCGTCGGAGCGAAGCCGCGCTTGAGACACCCAGGCGCCACCGCCGAAGCCGTCTGATTCGTTGAACTCCAGGACGCTGCCGGCGATCGTCACCACCGACCCATCGGTCACACCGACCCCGCCGCCGTCGCTGGCGTAGTTGCCGGTGAAGGTCGAGCCCTGGATCGTGGCGACCGTCTCTCCGGCGAAGTGCACACCACCGCCGACCCGCGCCGTCTCGTTGGTCTCGAAGGTGCATCCTTCGATCGTGGCCGTATCGCTGTAGATATAGGCGCCGCCGCCGTCAATCACCGCGTCGTTGATGGACAGCGTCAGCTCACGCAGCGTCACCGAGGCGCCGGCGCCGAGCACGCCGCCGGCGAAGTCCCCGCTGTTGGCGAACAGGATCGCGTCTGAGAAGGTGCCGTCCTCGACGTGCGCGCCGCCGCCGTTTGTCGCGATGTTGAACCGGAAGTCACCCCCGCTCATCGACGCATCCGTGATCCGTGCCCCGCCGCCGAACCACCCCAGGTTCTGCTGGAGTCGGGCCCCGCCAGCGGTGATCGCGCTGTTGTTCGTCGCCGCCACGCCGCCGCCTTCGCCGCCATAGCGAAGGACGCCGTCCGCGTCGGTCAGCGCCATCGCTTCGTTTTGAGCGAGGACCGATGCATCGTCGAGGCTCAGGGTGCTGTCATCGAGGAACACCCCGCCGCCGAACCATGCGAGGTTCCCCGTGAAGGTGCTGCCGTCGACGTTGAGGTCTGCGCCGCTGGCATACAGCCCGCCCCCATCGGCGGCCTCGTTCTCTGCGATCGTGCTCTCCCCGGTGAGGTCTACATCGACGTTGAACACAGCGATTCCCCCACCATAGCCGCTGCGGTCCGGCAGGCCGTCCTCGCCGATGTCGCTGGCAGCAGTGTTGTTGGCGATGTCGACGCTGCTCAGCCGGGCGCTCCCGCCGTTGACGTACAAGGCTCCGCCGATGACGCCGGTGTTCTCCGACATCGCGGCCCCGTCCAGGTCCACGGCGCTCCCCGATGCGTAAATCGCACCGCCATGGCCGAAGTCGTCGCGGGCTGCGTTGGCGAGCGCCTCGTTGTTGGCCAGCTGTGTGGCCGCGTCGGCGGACAGGACCCCATCGATCACTGCGACCGCCCCTCCCTGGTAGGCGCGGTTGCTCTCAAGCAGGACCCCCTCCAGCGTCAGCTCGGTCGCGTAAATCGCACCGCCAGCCCCGCGCTCCGCGCCGGTCGAGTCGGCGCCCGCCGCGAGGTTGTCCACAAACAGCCCCCCACGGATCGTGACCGTCGCTTCGGCGCCGGCGCCGATCGCGCCGCCGTCGGTGGCGACGTTCTCCTGGAACGTACAGTCCTCGATCAGCAGGGCGCCGTCGCTGGCTGTGGCGTCGATCCCGCCGCCGGTGAGGCCTTCACCCCCCGTGACCGTCACTCCAGACAGGTTCAGGCTGCCCGTTACGGTCAGGACCGGCGCGCCAGGGGCCCCCGCCAGTGTCGTGGTGTCTGCACCAAACATCGATGTCACCGTGACGTCCGCGCTCGCGGTGAACGGCCCGACGAAGGTGCCGCCACACAGCAGCAGGGCGTCGCCGTCTGTTGCAGTGTCCAGGGCGGTCTGGAGGTCACCGAACACATCATCGCCCAGGTGGACGGTGCCGTCTTCTGAGGTCATCGGATCGCAGTCGTTGTCGACGCCACCGTCGCACCGCTCCGGCTGGCCGGGGTTGATGCGGTTGTCGGCGTCGTCACAGTCGGTTCCGTTCGCCACACGGCCGTCCACCGCGGCGCACTGAATCACAACCTCGCGTAGGCCGTCGCCATACCCGTCACCATCACCGTCCACGAACCAGGTCCGGATCGAAGACGGGTCCAGCGACGCGTCGTTGTCATCCACCAGGGCGTCACAGTCATCGTCGATGTCGTTACAGATCTCGACGGCGTCGGGGTGAACCGCATCCAAGGTGTCGTCGCAGTCCGCGCTGTTGTCAACGACACCCGCTGCCGGCTGGCACCGTGCCGTGCTCACGGCCGGATCGCCGAAGCCGTCGCCGTCTGCGTCGGCGTAGAACACCATGCCTGCGCCCGCGGCGAGGGCATCTTCGTCATCGATGAGACCGTCGCAGTCGTCGTCGATGTCGTTGCAGACCTCGTCGGCGCCGGGGTAGACCGTGGCGTTGGCGTCATCACAGTCTTCATCCGCGAGTGACCCGTCGCCGTCCTGATCGACCGTCGAGGAGAGCCCTTCGTCGTTGGTGAGCCCGCGGGTCGACGGCCCTGTCTCAGGCTCCGAACACCCAAGCGACGTCAGCCCAAGCATCAGCCCAAACAGTCGATTCATCATGCTTTTGGTCCTCCCCCTGCCCGTATCGGAGGGGGCGGCCGATTTTTCAATTTCTCCTCGGATTCACAACGCAATCACCGGACGATCTCCCTGCAACAGAGAGAGATCGTCCAGCGGGATCTCAATCGGGGGCGTCGCAGCCGGTGCTGTCGCAGTCGAAGCTCTCCGAAGAGCCAAAGTCGGTGTATGCCGTCGTGATCTCGCTGATATAGACGTCATCGGGATCGTTGTCGGTGGTGGATGTGCCCCAGTCGCTCGATGTTGAGGTCAGCGTCGAGTCGACGTCTGCGAGCAGCGCGCCGCCGCCGTTGCCCGTGGCGTTGTTGCCGATCACAGTGCTCGACGAGACGTTCACCACGCTGCCCCCGGTGAGGTACAGCCCGGCGCCGTCTTCGGCGGCGACGTTGTCAAACGCCTCGCAGGTGTTCAGCGTCACCGTCGTGGCGCCGCCCGTCCCTTCGTCGATATACATGGCGCCGCCGTTGAGCGTCGCCTCGTTGGCGTCGAAGGTCACGGTGGTGAAGTCGAACGTGCCGCCGGTCGCATAGACGCCGGCGCCGTCCGATGCGGCGGTGTTGCTGATCAGGTCGACGTCTTCCACCGTAATGTTGCCGTCCACCAGTCGTAGGCCGCCGCCAAACCCGCCTTCGTTGGACTCGAAGGTTGCGTCCTCGATGGTCAGGGAGCCGATGCCCCCGAGACCGTCATTTGCGGCATCTGCGTAGATGGCACCGCCCGCTCCCGCAATATTATTGGTGAAGTTGCCACCGCTGAGGTTCGTGGTGAACATGAAAATTCCACCGCCGAACGGTGCAGAGTTGCCGTCCAATGTTGTACTGCTGTTCAGTGTAATGGTGGATAACGACGCGAAGATGCCACCGCCGAGACCGCCATAATCGCCGTCGGGGTTCGTGCCGGTGATGTTATCCGAGAACGTGGTCGCCGCGTCTGCGGTGAGTGAACCCTCTACCATAAAGACCGCACCACCAAGGAACGCCCCGTTTGTATCGAAGGTGACATCCTCCAGGTCATACGACGCACCGTTCGAGTAAATCGCACCACCTTCGCCACCATCGCTGAAGTCGCTGAACGCGTTCGACGCGTTCTCGGTGAAGGTCGTCTCGCTGATGGTGACGGTTACGCCTGCATCAGCGTAGATCGCCCCCCCGCTATATGACGTGTTGTCTTCGAAGGTGCAGTTGGAAATTTCTGCGTCGCCGCCGGCATAGATCGCGCCACCGAAGCCAAGTGGACCGTCACTGGTCGCGAATGTGTCGCTGTTGTTGCCGGTGAACGTCGAGTCGCTGACATTCAGGGAGCCAGGGAACGCCAGGATCGCGCCACCGTAAGCTCCGGCATTGTCCTCAAAAACGCTCTCCTCAACGGTGATGTCCACGCCGCTGGCGAATCCGTCAATCGCACCACCGAAGCCATACACACCATCGCGGAACGTCAGCCCGATCACGGTGATGTCATCTCCTGGTGTCAGGATCGCGGCCGAGCCCAGTCCATCGCCCTCCAGGATGACGCCGTCGGCGCCATTGAGAGACTGGATGGTCAGCTCTACGCTGGTCGAGAACGTTCCGGAGTAGGTTCCATCACACACCACCAGGGTGTCGCCGTCGGATGCGGCGCTCAGCGCCGGGCCGAGGCCGTTATAGACGGTGTCGCCGATGTTGACCTTGCCGTCTTCGGTGGTCGTCGGGTCGCAGTCGTCGTCTATGGCCCCGTCGCACTGCTCGTCTGCGCCCGGGTTGATCGCAATCTCTGCGTCGTTGCAGTCGGTGTTGTCGGCCACCGTGCCGGTCGGGCCGACGCAGCGGCGGACGCCCGGATCGGTCTGGTCGCCGTAACCATCCAGGTCGGCGTCCGGGTAGTAGTCCAGGCCGGTGCTCAGATCCAGCGCGGGGTCGTCGTCGTCAGTCAGGCCGTCGCAGTTGTCGTCGGCGAAGTTGCAGATCTCGGTCGCGTCCGGTGAGATCAGATCGTTGTCATCATCGCAGTCGCTGTTGTTGGTCACCGTGCCGACGGGCTGGACGCAGGCGGCGGTCTCATCCGCCGGATCGCCGAAGGTGTCGTTGTCCTGGTCCCCGTAGAACAGCCCGCCCGTGGTCAGGTCGACCGAGTCATCGTCATCGTCGACCGCGTCGTCGCAGTCGTTGTCGATTTCGTCACACACCTCAGCCGCAGAGGGATTGATCGCGCCGTCGTCGTCGTTGCAGTCCGTGTCGTCGGTGACCGCGCCGTCGGGCTGCTGGCAGGCCCGGATGCCCGCGCCTGCGTCGCCGAAGCCGTCACCGTCGTCGTCGCTGTAGAACTGGCTCGTCGTGCCCTGGTCGACGAAGTCGTCGGCGTCATCGATCAGACCGTCGCAGTCGTTGTCGATGCCGTCACAGACTTCTGGCACCGAGGGGTTGATGTTCGCGTTGGCGTCGTCACAGTCGATGTCAGAGAACACACCATCGCCGTCAGCGTCGATGTTCTGATTGACGTCCCCGTCGTTGTCGTCACCACCATCACAGCCCACCACAAACGTCCCCAGAGCAAGGGACATCATCCATAAACGCATCAGGTTCTCCTCGTGTCGCGGTTTCTCCATTTCTCCATCACAGTGTAGATGAAGTCGACCGTAGGAACAAACCTTTCCGACACCCTGAACCAAAGTTGGCCGATATTCCGGGCGAATACGTCCACTGCGCCCGCCGTGACCGCCTGAAAAAACGGCTATGACACCGATGGCGTTTTCTTTTCAAAGACCAGCCCGGCTTCTTCATTGCTGGTGGTCAGGCTGAACGAGTCCAGTCGCAACGATCCTGCATCATCGACGAAGCCCTGGTACAGAATCGAGACCTGTCCCGTGCTGGCCATCATTCGCAGCCCACGTCCTTCCTGGATAAACACGCCTGCGGCGTTGTGACCATTGAAGTATGCGTCGCGCCGCAGGTCGAGCCATCCAGCCACCTGATCGACGATCTCATCCACGTTATCGTGGGCGACGCTGGCGGTGACGAGGCTCCCATCGGCATACAGACGGATCCACAGCTGGAGTCTGGGTTCGTGTTGGGTCGCATACATCCCCGCAACCGGTCGCGCCGGCATCGTGACGCCCTGCTTCCAACCCCCCTGTCGCTCCAGGAAAGCGAACAGGGTCCCATGGGCGGTCTTCGCCGGATCTACGTCGAGGACATACTCGGCTTCGCCGGTGAAG
>JBCBLB010000956.1:0-2422 GCA_038520555.1 Myxococcota bacterium
GCATGGCGATCGTTCGGCGGCTCGCTGAGGAGATGGGCGGCTGGGTGCGCGCAGACAATCACCCCGATGGTGGCGCGATGTTTACAGTCTGGATGCCAACCGCGAAGGCGGCCTGAACCTTACCGTTGTGTGGGTGTGGCTTACAGGGGCCTGAAGGGGGTCGGCGAGGGTGCCGTTCTCAGACGTGACTGAAGCTCGCGATCGCTCAATCGTGCGCTGGACAGTCTACCGTCTTCCCTCGCTCTGGACGCTCGACACCATGAATCATCAAAAAACCGGCCTTCTCGCCGCGCTCGGCGTAATCGGTCTGTGGACGCTGTCCCTTGCGGCCCCCTCGGAGGAGGTGGGGGACGCACCGATCCCTGATATGCAGCGTTTCGATCACGCCACGGCGACCGACCATTCGTTGGCACAGGCGCACAGCAGCGGCGCCGTCCGTGCGCCTGCAGACGCAGACTTCGTGCGACAAACCACGCATGTGGCGCAGGTGATGCCGGCAGATGCGGCGCCCCCGGCAGTGTATCTGCCCGATCAGGTCATGATCGCCCCGGCCGATGGGCTGTCGCTGTCAGACGTCGCGGACCGATTCGGAGTCGACGTGGTCACTGCCATCGGCCCGGCGGGCTATGGGGCGATCGGAGTGCCGGATGGCCAGGACCCGATGGCGTTCTCGGGGCTGCTCCGTGACAGCGGCCTCGCGGCCGATGTGGCGCCGAACGCGATGATCATCGGCGCGGGCGGTGCGCGGGCCCACGCCGGCCAGTGGCACCTCGACGCGGTCCGGGCACCGCATGCAGACGCCGTCGCGAACGGGCTGTCCGACTTTGTGGTCGCGGTGCTGGATACTGGCGTCGCCTATGAGACACGCGTCGAGAAGGACCGGCTTCATGTCCAGGCCCAGTCGCTCCAGGGCTCCCGGATCGTCGCGCCCTATGACTTCATCAACAACGATGACTTCCCAGGCGATGATCACCAGCATGGCACCCACATCGCCTCACTGATCGCCAGCACCGGCGCGATCGAGGGGGTCGCACCGGGCGTCGCGCTGATGCCGCTGAAGGTGCTCGATGAGAACAACGCCGGCAACGAACTGGCCCTGATCAACGCCCTGCAGCACGCCGCAGACCACGGCGCAGATGTGATCAACATGAGCCTGTCCTTCCACCCGGACTACCGCTCCAGCCGGGCGCTCCGCCGACAGCTCCGCCGGACCCACAAAGGTGGCGTCCTGATGATCGCGGCCGCAGGCAACAACGGGGAGTCGGCGCGCATCACCTATCCGGCAGCGCATCCCAAGGTCATCGCGGTCGGTGCCCTGACCCCGGACGGTGAAGGGGGGATGGTCGCGGCCCACTACTCCAACCGCTCCAGCGACGTCGATCTCATGGCGCCGGGCGGGGACCTCTCGGCGGATCGCGATCGCAACGGCTTCGTCGATGGAATGCTCGCCGAAACGATCATGCCCAACGATGCCGGACAGACCGGCTATTGGTTCTATGCGGGCACCAGCCAGGCGACCGCGATGGTCACCGGAGCGGCCGTATACATGCTCCGTGACGGCATCCCACCCAAGCGCGTCCGCCGGATGCTCCTTCATGGCGCGGATCCGCTGTCTCGCCTCGATGGCTATGGGGCAGGCGCCCTTGACATCAAGATGTCCCTGGCCCACGAAGATGCAAGGGTTGAAGAGGTCGAACACCACGTCGCGATCCTGCCCTACCTCTCCGAAAATCAGGGCACCGTGTATCCCAACGCGCTGCTGAGCGTCGTCAACAACCGCGGCGAGAAGCTCGGCGGCGTCCAGATCTTCGGCCAGCTCGATGGCGACACCACCGAGCTGTTCTCCTGTACGACCGACCGGGAAGGCCAGTGCTTGATCACCGGCCCGGGCATCGACGGCTATGAAAACGGCGAGCTGCGTGCGCTGGCCTGGTCGTTCGGGGTCGGTGCGCTTCTGGTCGACCATGAGGTCCATCAGCCGGGAAGCACGATCTTCCTCACCGACGATCTGGAAGTGCTGCTCGCTGCCATGGATGACCACCAGGACGAAGCGCTGGATGGGGCGCTGCTCGCCTTCGAGTGGACCGCAGATGTCGATCCGGTCTTCGGTGAGGTCCCTCCCTCGGTCACCATCGTGAACGGCGGCACCGGACTGTCGAGCAGCCCCCTGGGCATCGTGATGACCCGCTCCGCCATTCGGCCCTTCACCACCTCGCGGACGATCGACTTCGATATGGACGGCACCGGCCTGTCGAGCAGCCCCCTGGGCATCGCCCGGTTCCGGCTGTCCCAGATCAACTTCGCCCAGATGAACACGAGCCTGAACGGCACCGGCCTGTCGAGCAGCCCCCTCGGCGTCCTCAACTTCCTGATGGTCAACGCCACCAACAGCCAACGACAGTCCCCAGACCTGCGCATCGAC
>JBCBLB010000360.1:0-9871 GCA_038520555.1 Myxococcota bacterium
GACCATCTGCTCGACCCGCAGCGCGCCCATCTGCTGCGCGGCCTTCAACAGATCGACCTGCAGCAGGCAGTCGCGCTCGTCCTGAGTGAGCTGGGAGAGGACCGCGCAGGTCCGGGCCATCGCCGGGTCTGGGGCCGGCGCGGTGTTGCTGACCCGCGTCACCGGGAAGGCGGGCTGGGGTTGGTCGACGAAGGGGCCGGCGAGCGACACGCTCACAAGCGCGCCGCACAGCATCCCGCAGCCAACCCCGAAGAGGTAGTGGTTCACTTTGCAGTCTCCGAAAGCAATGATTGATAGGGTGCGAAGCGGCCGGTCTCAGTGTCGAACGGGACGCCGAGGATCATCCGATGCATCGCCGCAGAGAGGAGCTTGAGGTCTGCGCGCGCCCGAGCGGAGCTGGCTGGGCTGGCTGGCGGGGCTTTGATCTTGCGGATTCGGCTTCCGCGAACCTCTGCGAGCCCCCAGCCTTTCGGGACCTCCCGGGGTGTGACCAGGCCCTTCGGCGTCAGATACCAGCGCTCCTGACCCGGACAGGTGCTCGCCGCCTTGTGGATGGCTTTCTTCCGATCCGCGCGGAAGTCGGGCCGGCTGACCTTGCACTCGACCAGGATCGAATGGGCGCCGCGGAAGCCGATGGCGTCCGGCACGATGGGCAGCGGGGTGTGGATCTCAGCGAAGGCGTACTTGCACTTCATCGTGCCCAAGAGCCACCGAAGCGCCCGTTGGACGAGCATGTCGTGAGAGTGCTTCACGGCGTCCTCCTGTTCCGATGCTCCAGAAGGTCGTCGAAACGCTCCAACCACTCCGCCCACTCGGGATCATCGTGGACGCGCTCTGCGGCATCGTGGAGCAGCGCCAGCGCCCGCCGGAACAGGTGGAGCTTCCCGGACAGGGGTGCAGCCCTGGCGGTCTTGGAGTGCTGCTCATGAAGGAGGCGCTTGCACTCAGTCAGCCGCTGCGCCACCGACTTCTTGAAGGATTCAACCTTGCGCTTCCACCGTGAATACGCGGCTTCCTGCCTCCTGTATGCGGTCCACTCATCTGGTGAGACGCGCTCGACAGGCTTCACGGGCTTGCGGGTCACGTACTGGTGTTGGATCTCCTGCATGATCCGCTTCAGCGAAGCGTGCCATCGGCGCAGGTTGTCCGGCTCCCGGAGCATGGCTGCCACAGGCGCGGAGACCTCGCCGCGCGCTTCGAGAGAAACCAGCTCATAGAGGGCCTCATCATCCAACGCAGCCAGGTCCCGCGGATCGGGCCGTCGAAGTACAACCTCGTGCCTCATCGCGTCCCCCCATCCGCATGGCAGCGCTGGAGCGGCTTGCGGCCTGCGATTTCCACCGCGTCCTTGAGGCGCCCGACCCACGCTGCATCCGGCGGTCTGGCGGCGGAGGACCACTGCCTCCATGGGACCATCTGCACGCTCACCGTGCCGTCACCGACGACCGTGCAGCGGATGCCCACCAGCGACTCGTTGGGGGTGACGACGACCCGCATCACCCGAGCGAGGCGCTCACCGTCGTCCGTCTGGAGCACCCACCAGGTGCCTTCCGATGGAAGGACAGGCCCCCGATTCAAGATCAGGACCCAGAGGCAGAGGGCGGCTGCAGGGATGGCGACCGAGACGATCAGGGAGAAAGAAGCGTTGATCACAGCACCCCCCACACGATGAGCAACCAGCGCCCAAACCAGACCAGGAAGGAGACCACTGCGGCGAAGGTCAACACGACCGCGCACCCCTCTGGGCTCCCCACCTCAGAGGGATCCCCTTCGGGCTGGCCGGCCGGCTGGCCTGCTGCCTCTTCTGTTTGATCCTCTCTCGCCGGCGCACGGTCCGGATCCATCCCGCCCAGGGTGGGGAACAGTAGGATCGGGCCGGTCAACGCCGATCCGGGGGTGTAACGCTCACCCGGCGCGATGATGTGGGGCTCCCCGTCGACGAACACCCGGCCCTGCTCATCGGCGATGCCGTGGGCGTGGAGGATGTCCCGGAGCTGGGCGTTGGTGCGCTGGCTCAGGTCGAGCTTCTGGAGGAGTTCCCTGGCAAGCTCGTTGAGCCCAGATCCTGCGGATTCATGTGTGCTCATCGGGGCACCCCAAGGACCGGAGGGCGGCTGTCGTGGACGAGGGAGATTCGATCAGAGCGGCCGAACCGCTGGATCTCGCTGTCCCAGGGGACGACGACGGTGCCGGTGCGTCCACCGCGCATCTTGTCGATGATGATCTCGGCCTCGGCCTCGCGCTCGCCAGGCTCATAGACCTCATGACGGTAGAAGAACAGCAGCCCGTAGGCGTCCTGCTCGATCTGCCCCGAGCCGCGAAGATCGCTCTTCTGGGGGCGCCGGTCGGCGCGCTTCTCGCAGTCTCGGTTGAGCTGAGCGAGCGCGAACACCGGCACGCTGCACTCCTTGGCCATCGCCAGCAGCCCCCGAGACGTCTCGGCCACCGCGTCCTCTTTGCTCTGCTGCCCCTTGACGCGGACGAGCTGGAGGTAGTCGACGACGATGAGCCCGAGCGGGGTGTCGGTTCTGGCCATCCGGGCGGCCAACAGCCGCGACCGGCTCCGGAGCTGATCGATGGTCCGATCGGGGGTGGTGTCCAGGAAGATCGGGTAGCGGCTGATCGAGTCGCACGCCTTGTAGACCTTCGACCAGTCTTCGCCGATGTCACCGTCTCGGAGGCGCGCGGTCGGGAAGCGCTCTTCGAGGGCGATGAGCTTATCGCCGATGGAGTCTTCCTCCATCTCCAAGCTGAAGACGGCGACGGCGTTGCCGGTCCGGAGCGCCTCTCGCACCGTGCCGAGGGCGAAGCTGCTCTTGCCCATCGCCGGGCGGGCGGCGCCCACATACAGCCGCTTCCGCGACATGGGCGGGACGCGCTGCGGGCCGTAGTCCAGCTCGACGACCCCCCAGGGAAGCCCGATGACCTCCCCGGCGTCGCGGGCCGCCTCTCGCGTCTTCAAGCGCGCCACCGACCGCTCGGCGATCTCCAGCCCCGTGATCCATCTCCCGGAGCCGTTGACCGCGCCAGAGACCGTCAACAGCCCCTTCTCTGCGCCGCGGACGACGTCCTCGATGGACACATCCACGTCCGCGGCCTGGCTCATCAGCGCCTCGGCCTGGCGGATGAGCCGGCGGCGTGCGGCCAGCTCGATGACGCGCTCGGCGAAGTAGCCGGTGTTGTGGATCGCCACGCACTGGGTGGTGACCGCGCCGACGTAGGCCAGCCCGCCGAACCGATCGAGGTCAGGCTTTCGGGCGAGGTCGTGGATCACCGTGGACTCGTCGAGCGGAAGCCCGGCCTCTGAGCGCTTCAAGAGCAGGTCGTAGAGCGCGTAGTGGGCGTCGCGGTAGAAGTCGCCCGGTGGCAGCCCCAGCGCTTTGCACTCTTCCAGCGCGGCACCGTCCGTTCGCAGGATCGCGCCGAGCACCGTCAGCTCCGCCTCCAGATCGTGGGGGTAGGTGACCTTCACGCCGCACCTCGCCGCCGCTGGTAGCTCTGAATGAACCGGTTTCGGAAGGCGATCTCCCGGTCCTTCAGGCGCATCCGGCACAGCGACGCCCAACCCACCCCCAGGGTGTCCAGCGTGGCCAGGATGCGCTGATGCTCCCCGTCGTCGTCGCTGAACCGAGCGCGCTTGCCGTTCATCGCGCCGTAGCGGCCGAGCGCTTTGCACACCCGACCCCAGGCGTCCGCGCCGCTCAGAGCCCTGCGCTGTTGTCCAGCCGAAGCGCTTGTCACCGGATTATGCGGGGCGTCTGTGCGCTTCGGGATCTCCTCCAGCGCCTGGAGCGACAATCCGAAGCGTCTGAGGTTGCCTTCGACAGCGTCGAGCTTGTAGCGGTTCAGCGTGGTCCCGGTCTGGGCGACCAGGCCCTGACGGGTGAAGCCCGCGAGGTCTCCGAGGGTCAAGAGCCCCGCGCGGACCAGCGGCAGCCCCACCTCCTCAGGGATGACCCGGTTGATGGGCACCAGACGCGGATCGGCGTGCTGACCGTCGGTGACCGCGCGGCACCGCTCCGCGATCACCTCAGAGAAGACCCCCTCAGAATCTGAATCATGCACGGCCAGCCGGCCAGCGGGCTCGCTCTCCGGTGTGGAATTCTCCTCTGGATCAAATTCCCGATCCGGATCAGGGCTGGCCTGCTGGGGGATGATTTTTTTCTCAGGAGATCCAACCCTGATCGTTCGTGGTGAGTGTGGGTGTAGAGGTGTGGGTTGTTGTGTGTTCACGCGCGCGCAATTGGCCGGCTCGTGGGTGGCACGCGGGTGGCTCGTGGGTGGCACGTGGGTGGCTTGTTGCTCCTCTTCACCTTCGTGCTCACCGTGATCGGGTGGCTCGTGGGTGGCACGCGCCCGGCTTGTGGGTGGCTCGTGGGTGGCACGCGCCTCATCTTCTCCTGGGTCTGCGGTCCACAGTCCAAGCGCCCGAGAGACCTCCTTCCTGACGCGGGCCGCCTTGGTGCGCCCCCAGGCCGCCCAGTCGGCGAGCTGGCGGATGGAGACCTCTCGCCCCACCCTGAGCTTGTGGAACAGCCACGACCACCCCACCAGCTCCGGAGCGGGACTCTTCTTCGTCCAAACGCATTGGTCGGCGTCTTTGACCAGGCGCTCTGGGACCGGCAGCCAGAACTCTCCGATCCCCTTTCGGTGGGCGTTCACAGGGCACCTCCCTCGACCTTGAGGGTGATGTCCACGATCCGGGTGCGATCGACGTACATCCACCGCCGGGGTGGCTGCGTAGTGCGCGCCCACAGCTCGCGCCGATGCCCCTGATGGCGCACCTCCGCGACGCGCACAGGGCCTTTGACGAAGCAGGTGGTGTTTGACCACTGACGGGCGCTCTTGCGGGCCGCGGTGAGGGAGCTGTGCCGACTGAGCCTTGTGGGTTCAGAGACCTTGACCACACCGTCATCGGTGATTTCGTCGATGTGGTAGCCCCAGACGGTCAGGGGGTAGCGGTGGTCGCCGTTCATCGCTCACCCCCTTCCATCAGCGAGAGCAGCGGAAGGTCACCCTCCAGGTAGGGCACCTCTGCGATCCCGAGCGCGACTTCGATGAACAAGAGCATCCGCTCTGTGGAATCGCGACGGAAGATGACCTCGAAGCCCTGCTGATTCCAAGCCTTCAGCCAATGAGCAAGCTCAGAGTGGGGAGAGAGATCCTCACTGATGAGCGCACCTTGGCGGCCATAGTCGGCGAGGTCATTCCGAAACCAGTGTTGCCCGTATTTTTCGTCTTCTTCGA
This sequence comes from Myxococcota bacterium, assembly GCA_038520555.1. GTDB lineage: Bacteria > Myxococcota_A > UBA796 > UBA796 > UBA796 > JBCBLB01. Next base: position 5,248 of record JBCBLB010000360.1, read on the forward strand.
GCTGCTCAAGGGTATGGTAGTGCCACACGGCGTTCTGGTGCCGCTTTACGATCAACGTCAGAAGATCGTGCACTGCGAGCGGTTTGTGACCCTGATTGATGCACAGCAGGTCGATAAATTCGATGAGCATGTACTGGATGGGTGCAGTCCAGGCCGGTCGATTTCCCCAAATCGTGGGATAGCGCTTGTTCATCATGGCGTCGAAGTCGTTTTCGCTCTTGAGGTACTCGCAGAACGCTTCGAGCGCCGGGCTGTCCATCCCGTTCGACCGGGCCAACTCCAGCGTCTGCATGGGGTAGGACTCGATCATCTCGGCGAGCTGGAGGCGGATCTGCTCTGGCGTTTGGTGAACGGCGATCACAGCTCACCTCCATCCATCTCGACGTCGACTGTCGTGACGCTCTGGGTGTGAGGCGGCGCGTTAAAAAACGCGTGTTCTGCACGGTCAAACGTGCTATTCTCATGTTGAATCACTGAGGCACCAGTGGTTTGAGTTGGAAGATGCCCAGGTTCCGAGCTGCTACTCGGCCTGGGTTCTCTCTTTTGGGGGCGCCGCAGGTGATGGACCCACGGCGTGTGAGCGTCGACGACCACCCCGATGGTGACGGCGACGCAGATAAGCAGGAGGGGCACGGACACCAGCAGCGGCAGGGAAGCGATCATGACGCCTCCAGCAGCAGTGGGAGCTGCTCTGTGCGTTGCAAGGCGCAGGGAGGTTGCTTATTGCCGAGCAGCCGAAGGCTCACCGCTGCGGATCCGGCGCAGATCTCGATGAACTTCACGCAACACCTCCGAAGAGTGCCACGTCTCCCGGCCGTGCGGCAGGGATGGCGACTTCAGTCCGCCGGGAGGGCTCAAAGCTGTGGATGAGCAGCTCAGGGATCGGTCTGCGATCCTTGCCGGCCGAGACGGTTCCGCGCCGGTAGACCTCGTCCCACTCCCAAGCCCGGTACAGCCGCTTGACGGCCGCTTCACTGCTGTTGCTGGTGAGGACCCGGGCGCCCCGCCGGCTGGCCTGCTCCAGGCCGTCTCTGAGGCGAGTGTGATCGGTGAGCGTGAAGCCCGTGCCGGCGTACTTCCCGAACGTCTTCACGTAGGGCGGGTCGCCGTAGATGACGTCGCCCCGCCTGGCCCGAGCGATGGTCTGCTCGAAGTCGCTGTGGACCAGATCGACGCCCTGGAGCGCCCCGGAGACCGATCTGAGCAGATCCGCGTCCAGGATGTGTTTTGCCTTCCGTCCTTCGTCCTGGCCGACGTTGAACTTGCCCTTCCGGTTGACCCGATACAGACCGTTGAAGCAGGTCTGGTTCAGGTAGATGAAGGTGACGGCGATGTTGTAGGGCTCATCACGGTCCAGGTCGAACTGGTTGAAACGCGCGCGCACCAGCTTGAAGGTCTCTTTTGGATCATCTGCATGAAATCGCGCCCACCACCCAAGACCGCTGATCACCATCTCCACATCGTCCCGAAGGGCCCGATAGGTCTTGATCAAAGCGCGATTTGCATCACCCAGAAGGGGCTTTCTGCGAAGCCGACCCGCGCCTTGGAGGTGGAAGAACAAGGCGCCACCACCGAGGAAGGGCGCGATGTACCGGCCCTTGATGACCTCGGGGAGGTGGTTGTCGAGGGAGGGCAAGAGCCAACGCTTGCCGCCGACCCAGCGCAGGAAGGGGCGGAGGGTCATACGAACAACTCCAGCTGTCTCGCAGCCCGTCGAGAGGCCACGGTTGGGCGGTGCGGGATCGGGTCGACGATGATGTGTTCGTCGCAGGTCGCCTCTTCAAACTCGAACGCGCAAAACCGGTCTGTGGGCGCAACGTAGGTGGGCCTCACAGTGACAGAAGGATCGGCGAGCAGATCCTTCTCCAACGCTGATGTGAGGCGCTGACGGATCAGGTTCACAGCCACCATCGCGCCCTCGAATCGGCGGGGGCAGTCGTCGCCGGTCAACGCGCCTGCGTACCGAGCTTCGATCGCAGGAATCGACGAGCTGACCGCCTCAAGCGCCAGCCGAGTCGCCGTCCGCGCGGTGTCTTCCTGGAGACACGACCACAACATCCGCTCGGTCTGAGTGAGCCGCTTGAGCAACTCCTTGCTGAGATGGCGCAGCTCTGCCTCTTGACGGGCGTCGATTCGACGATCCAGCGCCTCGCTGATCCCACCGTCGCAGGTGCACTCCCAGGGATAATTGAAGACACCACCCCAACAGATCGGGATCGCCTTGGAGCACCGGGTGCTGTCGCCGATGACGCCTTCACCCTTGCAGGTCTTGCACTTCGGATCGGGCGCCACCTGATCACCCGAGAAGCAGGTCGGGCAAAATGCAGCGGGGACGCGTCGCTTAGCGCTCATCGTCGCCCCCCTCATACAGGGCCTCAATCTCCGCCTCGTTGCGCTGGCTCTGCAGCGTGAGCACGTAGATGACGGCCTGGAAGACCTGATGCGCTGTGACACTGTACTGAATGGCCACCCGCCGAGCGACAGCATCCGCGACGCCTTCCGCCTCCCCGTGACCCAGATCGGGCTCGATCATCTCCAGCCGCCACGCATCCGCGAGGACTTCGGCAAGGATGCCGGTGCCGGCGATCGTCGCCATCCCATGGCAGATGTCTGGATGGCTCACGACGCCGGGGGACAACGCCTTGATCTCAGCGCTCATCGACGACTCCCCGGCAGCATGGCCGCCTTCATCTCCGCCGCGACCCGCGATCGGGCGCTCCGAAGCTCGGCTTCGACCAAGCGGTAGAACCCTGGGGGATCCGCGGGCCGAGGGGCATGACGGATGCGGACGACCTCCTGGAGCAGCGCCACCTTCCAGGGCTTGAGGTCGGCCGGCTCCAGCTCGGGCGCGCCCATCTCTCCGCCGAGGAGGTAGCGGACCTGAGCCACCGCGAGCGCCTCAGCGATGGCCTGGCGTTCCCCGAGATCAGATCCCCCAGACCTTGAGGGCTGGCCTGCCGGCCGGCCGGCCAGGATTGCGGCGACGATCCGGATCACCGGGCGGATCTTCCTGCGCTGGCGGTACAGCTTCTGCCGGCACGCAGGCGAGCAGGTGTACTTGTCGTCGAGGTCGATGGGCACGCCGCAGGACCAGCACCGACGCGGCGTGGCAACGAACGCGTAGGCCGGCGGCGACCCGACCTCAGCCGCCAGGAAATGAGCAGACCGGGGGGTGTAACGCTCATGGTCTTCGTGAGCGGTCATGCGGCCCTCCTGCGCCGAACAGAAGGAAAAACGACAGCCATGCCGAACAAGCCCATGCCCGGGATTCGCTTCAGCAGGCCGGCGGGATGGAAAAACAGGGGGTGTAACGCTTTTCCGTTACGGCAGGGCAACACCATGCCCGTGAGCCAAAGTCCCCAGAATACGGACGTTTTATGTCCTCTTAGGTCTTGACCCGTCAATCGCAACAAGCTTGATCGGAAGGACATGTCTCGGCCTTCCACCGCCAACCGGGACAGACAGTTCAAAAACCCGGCGGTGATGGAGACTGAGACATGTCGGAAGGCAGTTCTGAACTGATCATCCTGAACGGAGAGCGGCTGTGGTCGCTCGCAACCGCCTACATCAGCGGCGGCTATGAGAAGACCCTCAAAGGCGCGCTCGTGATGGCCGCGAAGGAGCTGCATAAGTTCCACAACGGCGACACCAGCATCATCATCAACCCGGGGCGACACCCCTCGGAGGCGATGATGCGACTCACGGGTGGCTACCAGAAGAAGAAGGTCATCGAGGAGGCGTTCGCACCGGTCAAGACCGACCAACCCTTCGAGGGGGACTGGATGTGGATCGCAACCCCTGTTGAACTCTGAGACTACTCTTCGGCGAACGCCTGATTGAGGCCGGAGTCGGACTGGCGCCCGAGCAGTTGTTCCATCAGCTCTCGGGCGTCCTCGTCGCTTATCCCCGCGCTGCGTACCATAATGCCGCAGCGCTCTGCAGCGAGCTGCTTCTGCGCATCGAGCGCCGCCTGCTGAGCCATGATGAGCTTGTGTCGTGTGTCGGCGAGCTGCTGATCGCGCACATCCCAGACCTCGGGGATCTCGATGTTCGCCTCGCGCATCTGGCGAACGAAGGAAGAGAAGATTTGCACCGCCTCGTTGGGGGTGAGCGTGTCTCCATCGGGCAGGGTGATGGGTTTCGGGAGCCGCATTTGACGCTCTTTGAGCAGTTGCTCGATGGTCTTGTTCATGGTGGAACTCCTGGGATCGAAGATTGTCAGGATCGATCAGCAACCACCGCACGAACAGCGGCGTCTTTGGCTTCCAGCAGCTTCCGAAGCGCGACGGTCGTCTCCGGATTACTGGACTGCGAGGCGACTTGATGAGCAAGATCCGAGAACGGCTTACTGATGAGCTGCAAATGCTCTGGAAGATGCTCGTAAACGAAGAACTGTAGGACGTGCTGGGTAGCGGGATGCATGAAAACTCCTGGGTGGTTGGCCTGCCTGCCTGCCTGCCACCCTGGACCCCGGACGGGCGTTCAGCGGTTTGGGGCGGGGAGGCTGGAAAATAGAGGCACCGATGAGATCGATGTTGTTGTACGGGTGCTCCGCCGGGGAGTACACGACCGAAGCAGGACCCCCGCGTGCCACCCTGGGCCCTGAACAGGCTTGCGGGGTCAA
>JBCBLB010000462.1:0-7921 GCA_038520555.1 Myxococcota bacterium
CGCTCGTTCTCCCCTGAAGCGGGCCGTGTTCGCACTCCTCAACGGGGAGCCACATCTCTGACGGGTGGCCGGCGGCGACCTGGCGCCGCTCGCCCCAGCAAGGGGCGCTACTATCAGGTCACCGTCGGTGCCTCGTTCGGCAGGCGGATGGGCGGAGGGAGAGATGAAGCAGAAGCTGGTTGCCCTGATCAAAGCCGGTCACACCAAACAGGCGGAAGAGCTGTGGAAGAGCCTGGGCGAGACTGTGGATCTGTCTGGAGCAGACCTCTCCAGCGCAGACCTCACCGATGCGATCTACAATGACCAGACCCGGTGGCCGGACGGGGTAGACCTCGCGCCGATGCACCGCGTTGCGCCCGACGCCGACCTGCAACGGCTCAACCTGAGCGGCGCCTCTCTCTTCAAGGAAAACCGTCGACACGCCAACCTGAGCCATGCCAACCTGACCGGCGCCGATTTACGCACCGCGTTCATCACCGGCGCAGTATGGACGGGCGCGCAGTACAACACGACGCCGCTCACGCCCAACGGTCAACCTACCCGCTTCCCTCCTGGTTTTGACCCCCAGGCAGCGGGAATGGTGCCGATCGCGCCGACCGCTTGAGGCGGCTCGCTTCCCCGCGCTCAAGAGCGCGCCGGTGGGCCAGCGGATGTCCCACTACGTCGAGCCCCCGGCACGAGCCGGAGCTGTGATGGACTCAGTGAGGCACGGTGTGATCGCTCGGGACCGGCCAGCGGGTGACGAACGCGGCTCCCCCGAGCCGGGGGGAGCGGTGGGCAGAGGCGCTGCCGGCGTGGCGTTGAACAACCCGCTGGACGATGGCCAGCCCGAGACCGGTTCCCCCGAGCGCCCCGGCGCGGCTGGGGTCGAGGCGCGCGAAGGGCTTGAAGATCGACTCCCGCGCGGCTTCGGGGATACCCGGGCCGTCGTCCTCGACCCAGATCTCCAGCAGGCCACCGCGCATCGCGCCAGAGACGATGACCCGGGTCTGGGCATACCGCATCGCGTTGCGGACGAGGTTGTCGATGGCGCGGGTGAAGCCGCGCTCGTCGGCGTCGATGCGCGCGGGCAGGTGGTCCGTCCACTCCAGCGCGATCTCGACATCGACGAAGTCGTTGATGTCACAGATGCGTGCCAGCGCGGCGCGAACGTCGATTCGGCTGCGATCGTCCGGGCGGGCCGGAGACTCCATCGCATACTCCAGCAGCTCCGCGGATAGCGAAGACAGGTGCTCCAGCTGATCGCGGATCTGCTGCATCCGCTGAGACACGACCGCCGGATCCTCGGCAGCTTCCGCCATATCCAGGGCGAACGCGACCCGGGTAAGCGGCGTGCCCATCTCATGGGTGACCGCCCGAAAGAAGGTGTCCCGTTGAGAACGGTGGTAGTGGAGTTCTTCGGTCATCTGGTCGATGCCCCGCGCGATCGTCCCCAGGTCGTCGCTTTCTTCGCCGCCGATACGGGTCTCCAGCCGGCCCGCGCGCACCGCCTCGATCGCCTGTGCGATCTGGCGGGCGCGAAGGGCCGACGGAGAGAGCAACAGCACAAAGACGATCCCGGCGATGACCGCGCCCCACCACAACGGCGCGCCAGGGCGGGGCGGCGCGTCCGGCCCGGAGACCCCGTCCAACCTCAGCAGCTGACCATCCCCAAGCTGCGCCCAGAGCACGCCGTCGTCCAACCACAAGGCGCGGCCTTTGTTCATCACCGGCGGGCGCAGCCCAAGGGGCAGCGCCGAGGTGGGGACGATCTGGGCGTGTCGGGCCCAGTAGGTGGGCATCCGGGCGACCAGATCGGGGCGGGTGTAGCGCGGCGCGGCCTCCAGCTCGGCGAGCCGCTCGTCCAGGCCAGCGTGGAGGACGATCGCGACGACTTCAGCGTTCCGCGCTTCTTCGGTGACCGCGTCGGTGTAGCGGGTCGCGAGCCCCGTGACGAGCACGATGGCCGCGAGCGCGAGCGTGAGGCGGAAGAGGAGCCGGGGCGTCAGGGTCATCCGTCTCTGCGGACGAGCTGGTACCCCTCTCCGCGAACCGCGCGGATCGAGACGTCCTGGAGGTCGGCGTCGTCCAGCTTACGGCGGAGGCGAGAGACGTGGATGTCGATCCCCCGATCGATGCCGTCAAAGGGGACACCGCGGATCTCAAGGCTCAGGTGGTTGCGGGTGACGACCTGGCCCACATGGGTGATCAGGATCCAGGCGAGGTCGTGCTCGGCGCTGGTGACGCGGACTTCAGCGCCGTCGACCAGGACCTGGCGCCGGGATCGGTTGACCGCGAGCGATCCGACCTGAGCGATCTCTTCCAAAGGGGCGCCCCGAGCCTCGGCCCGGCGAAGCAGGGCCCGCACCCGGGCGAGCAGGACGCGAGGCGCGCAGGGTTTGACGACATAATCGTCGACGCCGGCCTCCAGACTGGCGACGACGTCGATGTCGCCCCGAACAGCGGTGAGCATGATGATCGGTACCGTCGAGTGGCCGCGGACACGTTGAGCGACCTCGACGCCGTTGAGGCCTGGCAGCATCTGATCGAGGACGACCAGCTCAGGAGGGTGAGCGATGATGCGATCCACCGCTGCGCGACCATCATCGAGACACGCAACCCGGAACCCCTGGGCGTTGAAGTAGTCGCGCAACAGCGCTGACAGTTCTGGATCGTCTTCGACGATGAGCAACGACCGATCTGACATATCAGGATTGTAACGAGTCCCCTACACAACGCTACCATACGCAACAGAACCCCGGCCCCGCCCGCGTGAAGACAGAACAGGAGGAGGCCCTGTGTGATGCGCCTCAGTCAACACACAGACATCCATGGAGACCACCAAGGAGGGGAGACCTGTGCGACGAAGGGATTTTCTGAAGCAGGCCGGGTGCAGCGCTGCGCTGCTGGGGCTGAGCCGGAAGAGCTGGTCCGCGAACGCGATATGGGGCGGCGCCCCCGATAAAATCTCTGCGGAGCTATTGCTGGGCAGGGGGGTTCGGGCCAACAATGTTCTGGAGGTTTTTCTGTATGGCGGGTTGAGCCCCTTTGAAAGCTTCTATGTCGTAGAGGAGTACGGCCGCAACGACAGCGCCTATCCGGGCGAGCAGTTCTACCTCTTCGAGCAGGAGCACCGCGAGTACTTCGATCGGTGCGACATCCCAGAGCAGATGCGGGGGCTCCAGCCGTTCGCGAAGGACAGCCAGGGGATGATGGTCAACCTCGGGCCGTTCGCCGCGCCGCTCCGGGCGCGACCGGACATCCTGGCGCGGATGCGGATCATCGTCCACCGCCACGACCTTGAGCCGCACGAGGCCGCCATCCCGTATGCGCTGTCCGGGTTCCGGCTGGGGTCTGCCCGGATGGCCGGGATGGGCGCCGCGGTGCAGCGCTACTTTCAGGAGCGGGACAAGACCGGTCGCCGAATCCCCTACAGCTATGTGCTCTACCCGGACACGCTCGTCGACACCGATAACCTCGTGGCGGCGTCGTCGGTCGGGATGCACCCGGGCTCAGCGCGTCCGCTGGATCTGCGGGTGACCTTCGACAACGCGCTGCCGCAGCAACTCAATCGCGCACGGCTCGGCGATCGTCGAGAAGCCCATGACGCGTTGGTGGGCTACTATGCGCGCGCAGCGCGGGGCCGATACGCCAACCGTGGGGGGCAGCCGCTTCGGGCCCCCGGGGTCGAAGATCATGCCTTCGCGACCGAGATCCTTCGAGAGTCCAGCGCCCTGCGCGAGGTCTTCACCGACGACGTGCTGAACCCGGTGGATGGCTCATCCTGTGGGGACAGTGAGTTCTCGCGGACCGCGACCGGTTTACAGATCGCGGCGCACCTGTTGACCCACCCCACCGCGCCCGCGCGGCACATCACCCTGTTCGACGGGGGGCTCATCGAGGCATCGGGGGGCGGGGGCTACGACGTCCACACCGACCACATGATGTCGATCTCGCAGAACCTGACCCACACGCTCAAGGAGATGGCCGCCCGGATCAACGCGCCCGGCGAGGATGATCCAGGGAAGATCGATCTGGACCGGACCATGGTGATCCTGAACACCGAGTTCGGGCGGACGCCCTTTGAGCAGGCAGGCGGGAACGGCACCAACCATCATCCCTACGGATACGTCAGCGTGATGTTCGGGGGGCCGATCGGCGAGGCGCAGGCGGGGGTGCTGGGCGCGATCGGTTCGGGGGGGATGGCGAACGCGTTCGTCACCCCCGGCGAAGCGCGGGCCGCTGTGCTCGCGGCGATGGGGATCTATCCGTTCACCAACGCATCGTTCGCGGTGGGGGACATCCGGGACATCGCCACGGAGCGCGATGGTCTGGCATGGCTCAACGAAATCGTTCTGGGGAGGCGCTGAGATGCTTGGGATGATGTTGTTTCTGCTGACATCCTGCAAAGAAGAGCCCAAAGAGAAGCCCGGGCCAGCGTATCCCGCGGTCTGTGACGCGGGAGATGCGGCATGGGTGTCCCGGGCCATCCCGGTGATGTGGGGCCGCGCGCCCCACGGCGCCGCCGAGATCGAGATGTGGGTCGCCGCGGTCGAAACCGCCGGCCGTGGAAAGGTGGTCGAGGCGATGGCCCGGGATCAGGCCTACCGAGACCACTACCAGGACGTGCTCGCAGATATGCTCGGGGTGGCGCGCTCCGGGGATCGGAACGCCGCAGCGTGCTTCTCTGGGCCCCGCCTCAGCGAACATGACGGAGCGCTGGCCGCCTTCCTCGCAGGGCATGCGCCGACGGAGTCCTTCGGGGAGGACTTCAATATGGCCGATGTCATCGAGTCTGCGCTGGTCGCCGATGACATCTCGGTCGTCTGGCGCGCCAACCTGTTCGCGAAGATGGCGACGCCGCTCACGGGCGCGAACGTTGGGCCGCTCAAGCTGGAAGAGAACCAACGGACCTCGTTCGGGGAGACCTTTTTTAAGCGGTACCTCCATCGCGATCTCACCTGCCTGCCGTGTCACAACTCCGCGTTCTCGGTGACCGGGAGCAGCGACCCGAAGCAGGATCGGACCTGGGAGATCCCCGGGCGCTTTGAAGAGGCGCTGTTGGGGTCAAACAGCGGCATCGACGCCGAGCTGGCCTATGGGATGTTCCGGACCTCAGATCTGACGCGCGGCACGGCGCTGCCGTGGGGGATGGTCTCGTGTGGGACGTTCGCCCTTCCCAGCGAGCTGAGCGAAGATGTCCTGGGCGGAGAAGGGTTCTTTATCGATGAGCATGGAGAGAGCGGATCGATCTGGTCGTTGGAGGCCTATCTTCACACCGGCGTCGATGCGCTGCGCGATCGGGGCCTCGGCGAAGACATCTCCGGCGAGGAGGCGTTCGCGTACCTCGTCGCCCAGGTCATCGCCGATTCAATCTGGGAGCATACCGCGGGCACCCCGCTGACCCTGGCCCATGACTTCCCCCGAAACCGCGCGCAGCGCGACCGACTCGCCGCGTTGACGAACGAGCTCGTCATGTCGGGCTTCTCGCTGTCGGGGCTGCTGTCCGGGGTGCTGACCGATGAATACTTCAACGCCGGCCTGCCGGAGACCTGTGGCAGCGACGCCTACGGTCTGGAGCCCGTTTATGACCCGTTCACCGACACAGAGCCCGACGTGAACAAGCGCGGAAACGGACCCGGGGATCAGGTCCATCGCCACCCCGGACGGACCCTGCTTCGCGCCGTCCACGACGCAGCAGGTTGGCCACAACCCGCTCGATTCCCTGCCTTTGGTGATCCGATATTGGATCTTCAGGGCGCGATGGGGGTCTTCCTCCGAGAATCACAGCCGGGCTTCAACGGGACGGACTTCCAGGGGCTGCTCGCCTTCGAAGATGCTTATGGCGCCTGCGAAGCGCCGCAGGCCAGCGCCGGCGTCGGCGACGGCTGTGAAGAGACGCCCGCGGTCGCGGGGTGCGGAAACTGCCGCTGTGAAGAATGCGTCTGCTCCCTCGATCCATACTGCTGCGAGGTTCAGTGGGACGCCGTCTGCGTGTCCTCCTGTAACGATGATTGCGAGGGGTGCGGCTACGAAAGCAGCGAGGCGGACCGCGGCGATACGATCGCGCGTTTGCTGAAGGCCGCCCGGGACAACGGCGCCACCGCCGAAGAGCTGGTCCTGGCCCTCAAGGATCGCCTCGTCCACCGCGGCGTCCTGGAAGATCGCGAGCGCGAGCTGGTCGAGGCGTTGATGCAGCTCGACCTGAGCGACGATGCCAACGATGTCGCTGATGCGGATCTCCGCGCGCTATGTGGGGCGCTGTTGATGTCCCCGGACTTCTTCCTGGCCGCAGAGCCCCAGCCGCCTGGACCCCGCCCGACGTTGGAATTGGACGTCGCGAAAGACTGTGACCGCCTGGAGTTCCTGATGAATCTGATCAATGAGCCGATACGCTGTGCTGTGGAGGTGTCCCGATGAAGTCCCTCATTCTGATCGGCCTGGCCCTCATGGCCGCATGCCGATCCAACGAAGCGCAGAAGAAGCCGTGGGAAGCCCCGGACTGGGATGGGGATGGCTTGCCGGACGAGGACTTGAACGATGAAGATTCCCGACGAGGGGACTCTGGGAGCGGATTCGATACCGGCTTTGACACCGGCTTTGACACCGGCGACTTCGGCGGACGGGGCGGAGGCGACCTGATCGGGAACCTCTCGATCACCGACGGGGCGTTCTTCACCTACGGCGGGTTCGGGGGAAGCCTGATCCTGGCGACCGAGCCTGTCACCTGCCAGGGCATCGGCTCGGGCACTCAATTTCCCAACGGCGTTTACTTTGAACTCCTGCCCGGAGATGGGGAGGAGGAGGACTCCGATTGGGAGGGGGAGTACTTCAGTTGTGGCGCATCGCCCTGTTGGGATTTCGCTTACGCGCAGGTGGGGATGGATATCGCGGACCTGGGCGCAGAGGCGTCCGTTCTGATCTCAGACTTCGACCCGCACTATGTGTCGTTTATCTGGGACTTCGGGGACGGCCCGCAGGGGCCGCGGACCGTCTACAACTGCGGTGACTTCGACAACTGGCAGTGACTCGCGCAGTGGCCAATCCACAACGGTGAAGGGAACGCTCAGGACGGTGATACGAACGTTCAGACCACGCTATCGTATACAACGGCTCTGAGGCCGGGCACCCGCCCGGCGACGCTGTCAGGAGGTCCCTTTGGTCGAAGATGCAATCCATGCGCTGTCGGTGTACGGCCACGACGCCGTGCTCTATACGCTGATCGCGGCGAGCATCGTCACGGTTGTGGTGGCGGTCGAGCGGATCATCTACACCACGAGCGGTCGCACCCGCTCAGCGGTCGCCCGCTCGCTGAGTCCGGCGTCTGTGCCCCTTGAGGCCGGAACCATCGCGCAGCTCGAGAAGGGGGACGGCTTCGAGGGGCGGGTGATCGCGACGGGGCTTCGCGCCGGCCGCGTCGGGGGCTTCAAGGCTGCAGAAGAAGCCCTCGCTGCCGCGCTCGCTGCAGAGGAGGCCAGCCTGAGGCGGGGGCTGGTGATCATCGGCTCGGTGGGCTCGAACGCGCCGTTCGTCGGGTTGCTGGGGACGGTGTTCGGGATCGTGAAGGCGTTCGCCGATCTCTCGCTTGACACCACAGCGGGCTCGGCAGCGGTGATGGCGGGCATCTCGGAAGCGCTGGTCGCCACCGGGGTCGGCCTGCTCGTCGCGATCCCTGCGGTGCTGTTGTACAACTTCCTGGTGTCGAGGAACAACCAGCTGATGAGCCGGCTGGAGCAGCTCTCACGGGTCGTCCTGATGCAGTTCGCGATCGAGGGCCAGCGGGCGAGCCCCCTCTCACTTCGGCGGGAGGCGTAATGGCGGCCAACCTTCGCCCCGGGGGCGCGCCCGCTGGCCCTCGATCGCGAACTGCATCAGGACGACCCGTGAGAGCTGCTCCAGCCGGCTCATCAGCTGGTTGTTCCTCGACACCAGGAAGTTGTAC
>JBCBLB010000402.1:0-9132 GCA_038520555.1 Myxococcota bacterium
CAGTGGGCGCTGCTGCGTCGGGGTGCGCGTCCAACCACGCCAACATCGCGTCCTGCTGAACGCTCCGGTCGTTGAACGTGCCCAGGACATCCTGGAGCTTCTTGAGATCCTTGACCAGGGGCTTGAGCGCCCGCGGCGGGTACAGGTGCCGGTAGAACTCCAGCAGATACCGAAGCTTCTTACAGTCGATTCGGAGCTCATGCACCTCCTCGTCCGGCGTCTGCGGGGTGATGGCCCCGCCCCGCTTGAGCACCACCCCAAGCTGCTTCCGCAGCCGCGCGTCGGCGATGGCCCGGATGGGCTTGTCCCCCTTCGGGCCGGCCGGTGCCCGCTCAACCCGACGGGCCAACGCGGCCACCTGCCGCTGATAGTCCCGGCTCTTCAACGTCTGCGCCACCGCGGCCTGGGCGTCCGCCCGCTGCTGTTCGAGGTCCGCGAACAGCGGCCCCAGGCCCGCCCGCAGCCGCTCGGGCACACGGGCGGCCTGCTCGTCTCGCTCCAACAGGTGCACGTCCAGGTCCCGGAGCAGGTTCGTGCGCCTGGCCAGGTCCCGAAAGGATGCCTTCAAGTCGGCCGTCGCGTCGGGGTGGAGGACACCTTTGGTCAGCGAGAGCACGCTCCGGGCCTTCCGAATCAGCACCCGATAGTCATGCAGGAACTCGGTGTCATCATCATCGATGATGCCCGCTTCAGTCTGCTGTGCCAGCGACAACATCACCCGGAGCATCGCGACCACCGCTTCTTGGGCGGGCGCCTTGTCAGCGAAGGCGAAGGGGGGCTTGTTGGTCCAGACCCGCGGCGTGACGTCCGCCGCAGCCAGCGCCAGCCGCAGCGGATGGGTGTCCTGGCGGCGCTTCTTCGGGAGCTGCTGTTCAACCCGCTTCGCCTCCTCAGCGTAGCCCCGCAGCGGCAACACCTGGACCGTGCGCGCCACGTCGGACCACCGCTGCTCCAACAGGCGGACCACGATCTTGTCGTCGGTGTTGCGGATCACCCAGCGGTGCTCTTCGACCCGTAGGGCCGCCACCGGCAGGACCGCACGAAGGTCCAACAACGGCGCGATGTGGTCAGCCAGCGGACCGTCCGGCTGATCCCAGGCGAACCGGGGCGGCGCCGCGCCGACCGCGCGACCCAGCGACCGGGCCGGTGCGTCGCGCTCAACGATACGAAGCGTTCGACCGTCTCCAAGGAGCAGACGGTTGCTCGCCCACAGGCTCCACTCCCAGGTGTCATACACCGTCAGCTCGCCCCCATCGGTCGACTGAAGCGAGATGGTGAAGGCTGGGGGCACGTCCACCGGCGGCGATGGCGGGATCTCCGGATCGGATTCGACCAGGGGCAACCGCCAGCAGCGGCCAGGGCGGAGCTGGATGGGATCCAGGGTCATTTCGATGTCTCCTTCCGCTCAGCCAGGTACGCTTCGATCAGGGTCTCGACGAGCTGCTGGACGCTGGTGTCCTGCTCCAGCGCGGCCATCTTGAGCGCCTTCAGCGTCTTCCGGCGCAGCCGCAGCGAGGTGTTGCGGCGCTTGTCCTTGTCTCCCACGAGAGCGTCTCCGAGCGGATCTTTGATAAGTGTGACGTCAAGACGTCACGATGTCACACCAAAGTCATAGTTCCACTTCTTTGACCTGTCAACACACCCCCGTGCGAAGCCTACCCCCTCGGCGGCGGCGTAAGGCGGGGAAAAAGCACAGGCACCCGAGCCTTATAGGCCTCATAATCCGGGTCTCCGCCCCACCGCTTGTCAGCCCGCGCCTCCAACAAGGGGATCCCGCTGACCCGGGTGAGCAACACGATCACAAAGATCGGTGACAGGATCGCCAGCCACTGAGCGCCGACGAACGTCCCGGCGCCGATCAAGAATATCCCTGTCCATAGAAGCATTTCGCCCAGGTAGTTGGGGTGGCGGGACATCGCCCAGAACCCCACGTTGATGAACCGCCCTTTGTTCAGAGGGTCGCTGTTAAACGCGGTCTTCTGCGCATCTGCAAGCACCTCGACCCCGAAGCCGAACACCCACAGCGCCGCCCCGACGTAGTCGAGCAGCGTCAGCGGCTCGCCCGGTGCGGCGGTGTTGACGATCAAGGCGGCGAACGCGGTCAAAAAGATCCACAGCCCCTGGAGCGTCCACACGTTGAAGAAGCGCGCCGGGTACACCTTAATTTTGTCGAACCGGCTGTCTCCGCCGCGGCGGGCGGCGCGCCAGAACAGAAAGCTTCCCAGCCGGACCGCCCAGATACAGACCAGCGTGGTCACCAAAAGCTGGCGCGGTCCGCCTTCTCCCATCGACAGGCTGAAGATCATCAGCGTCACATAGGTCAGCGAGCCGATCAGATCAAAGCCCCGTTCATCCTGCAAGAAATCAGAGGGCACGAAGGCGAGCCACTGGATCCCGAACGCGAGCAGGGCACACCCGATAAGCTCCATCCCGGCGCCCGCCGCCCAGGCGAGCCCCAGAGCGACAGCGACGAGCGCAGCGCTGATGGCAAGGAAGGTTTGTGGTGGATCCGCGTTGGTCAAGGCCATGGAGGCTCCCGGGGCTGGTCTGTGAAGAAACGTGAAGCTTTCTGAAGAGACTTTACGCATACGAAGAATTCTGGAAGCAATCCGTTGTTCTTCATGCCGGACCGATAGAAAACCGGCATAACGGAGGAGCCGACTCATGCTATCCACCATCCTGATTCTGGCCTCGCTGTCCATCGCGCAGGCCGGACCCAGCCCCCGCGAAGCGGCCATCAACTCGAGACAGACCGTCGACGATCGCGCCGATCTGCGGGATAACTCCCGTGACTACGCTGTCCTGGCGAGCGCGGTGGATGACTGGCACGGCGCGTGGCAGGCCAACAATCGGAGCGCTGAACGCGACGCGGATGTGCGCATCTTCCAGTGGGTGAAGCGGGAGCTGGCCGATGACCGCAGCGACGTCAATGAGGCCAACCGCGAGCTGAACCAGTCCCGGCGTGAGTCGGTGGGCTCTGGCCCCAATGATCAGTACGATCGCCGCGATGACCGGCGGGACCGGAACCAGCAGGTCGCCGATATGAACCGGACCCGGGCCATCGCTGCAGAGCTGAACGCCATGCAGCCCGCCTTCGCGTCCGGCACCGCATCGGTTGCCGACTATAATCGCAAGTCTGCTCTCCTTCGTGAAGCCCAGCAGATGGCGCTCCGCGAGGTGCGGGAGGACAAGGAAGAGGTCCGGGAGAACCGGCGCGAACGCATAGAAGATCGACGAGATCTCGACCGACGCTGAGACGCTGCGTCGCCCCTTCCGCTACTCTGGCAGAAGGAGGCGAACATGCGCGCTGCGTTCTTCATCATCTGTGGGCTGGCCTGCAAGTCCACCGCATCGGCCGTCGAGCCGCCGGTCCCGATGCCTCCAGAAGCCCTCAACGTCGGGGTCTCCCGAGTCGCCGTTGTCCTGGCCGTCTCTGCCGGGAGAGACCTCGAAGAAGACGCCTTCCAGAGACAGATCGCCGCCTTCGAGCGGAAAGGCATCGCCCCACAGGTCCACTGGCTCGGCTGCCAGCCTGAGCTGGTCCAGGCCGTCAACAAAGGCGAAGAACACTGGATCGCATCGGTCGCCTTCCCCGACCGGCGAACCGCCGAAACATGGCTGACCACGACGAAAAACGCCGCCATCGCCGTCGCCGAAGGAATCATTGAGGCCTGCGGCGACTGACTGGTGACCGCTCACCCCGATGCCTGCTCTTCATCATCGTGTTGACGTGTCATCTTTCAACCTCGTGCCACTTCGAGAGTGGTATGCCACTTCCCCAGATCCCTCGTCCACAGATCATGGGCTGAGGGGGGTTGAAAGCAGCTCACGCGCACGGGCCTTGAGGGCGGCTCGGACGGCCTGCTTTCCATGCGCCCGGAGCTGGTCCTGGTATTCGTCCACCTCTCGGGAGACGTCTTGGATGACGCGCTTGACCAGGGCAGGGTGATCGCGGTCGGGTGATCCGGTCCATCGGCCGCGCTCTTCCAGGTGCTGGCGTGCGTGAAGGAGCCTCTCCTCTGTAACGGCGCGTTTGGCGAAGTCTTGGGGTGAGCGGTCACTCTCGCGCGGTGGATGATACTCTCGCCGCCTGTCTGGCTTGTGCTTCGCGACCAGGGGCGTCCCCCATGGATCGCGAAGCACCGGATCGCTCCAGATGACGATGCCTTCGTGGGTTTGGTCAACACCCGGCCGAGAGAAGCCCTGGTCCAGGCTGTGCTGTGAAGTCTGCTCACGAAGGTCGTCGAAGACCGTATTCTGTGGGGGGCCCTCGTAGAGGATCGGCGCCATGGGCAGCTGAAGCTGTGCGCTGAGCTGCTTGAGCGTTGGGATCGGATCCTGGCGCGGTGGTGGGGGGACGGCTCGGCTCCACCCCAACCACGCCTCCCCCAGCCGGGCAGCGAAGAGCAGAAAGTGAGGTCGCGCCCCATAGATGAGGCCCATCTTCTGGATTCGCGCGCCGCAGACCTCGCCATATATGGTCAACGGTCGCCCCGCTGCCGCGGTCCAGTCCACCATCCGCTGGCACAGGTCGTGGTTGTTTCGGAACAGATCAACCAAAAACGACTGGTTGAAGCCCGGGTCAGAGGCCATCCGCGTTCGTCCGCCGATGAGGATATCGTCCATGCTCTGCGCATCGACCGGCACCCCAATCCGTGTGTTGGTGCCGTCGATTTTTTCCATACAAACGACGCGGTCGATGAGATGAAGCGGATCTGCTTCCCCCCGGTAGTAGGGGATCTTGGGGAACGGTTGCGGAGACATGTTCGTAGCCGTCGCAGTTTTCAGGGATAAGTCAACAAAAGATACTTCGATCCCACGCTTCTGTCGAGGACCGCATCAGAGGATTCGCCGGCCGTCTCGGATGATCTCCAGCCACGCAGGCATCGGGGTGCCCACCCGCCGGAGGTACTCGGGGGGGTCGATCTCGCCGTATCCCAACGCCCGGAGCGCCGCGAAGACCGCCACCGGGTCACATGGCCGGTGTGGCGTCTGGGTGTGCAATGCGATGCACCGTCGGGTGTTCCTCAGCGACTCCCGGCGAAATATGCGCTCATCGATTACACCGATGAGCACTTCGTCCACTAGGGAAGACTGCGCATCTTCGTCGTAATAATCTGCGTAGAGCTGGCTGATGCTGCGCCGATACCGCGATGGGGGGAGCAGCCGGGTCGTAGACAGCAGATCCTCGAACCATTCACGCTCCGTTGGGTCGTCATGATTCACCAACATGTGGCGTTTTGTATCCTGTCGTGGATGACCCTGGTTGGAGCGCGCTGGAAACCAGCCGAGAACGGCGGGCGTTCAGCGGCTGGCTGTATCCTCGGTGAGGGCGGTCAGACCGAGCGGAGCGCGTCGATGGGCTCCATCCGGGCGGCCCGCTGGGCCGGGAACCAGCCGAAGCCGACGCCCATCAGCGCGGAGAAGCCGACGGCTCCGATGACCGCGAGCGGGTCGATGACCACTGGGATGCCGATGGCCCACGCGCCGGCGATCGTGCCGATGATCCCGACGATGACGCCCAACACTCCGCCGAAGGCGGCCAGGACGACGGCCTCGATGAGGAACTGGGTCATGACGTCCCGCTCCAGAGCGCCGATCGCCATCCGGATGCCGATCTCTCGGGTCCGCTCGGTCACGCTGACCAGCATGATGTTCATGATCCCGATGCCGCCGACCAGCAGGCTCACCCCGGCGACGGCGGCGAGGAACAGGGTCATCGTCGAGGTGATGCCGCTGACCATGCTGGCCATCTCGCGGGTGTCGCGGACCTGAAAGTTGACGGTGCTGTCGCTGACGACGTGCCGCCGCTTGCGCATCAGATCATCAACCATCGCCGAGACCTGATCCATGTCATCGACGCTCGTCGCCGACAGATAGATGGTGCTGACGTCGGTGGTGCCCAGGATCCGCCGCTGGACCGCCGGCAGCGGCGCGAAGATGAGGTTGTCCTGGTCCATCCCCATCGTGTTCTCGCCCTTGGGAGCCAGGGTCCCGACGACGGTGCAGGTGTCCTGGGCGAAGCGAAGCTCCTCGCCGATGGGCGAGCGGGCCCCGAACAGCTCCTCCTGAACGGTCTGGCCGATGATGCAGACCCCGGCGCCAGAGCGCTGCTCGCCCTCGGTGAACCGCCGCCCGCTGTCCAGCTCATGATCCATGGCGATCATCCAGTCGTTGGTCGAGCCGTGGATCGTGGCGGCCCAGGACTGGTTGCGGTACCGCGCGGTCAGCGAGGCGGTGACGTCGGGGGCGACCGCCTTGAGGTCGGGCACCTGGTCGCGGATCGCCTCGACGTCGCCGAGGGTGAAGTTGGGCGCGGTGGTGCGGGCCTGCGGGCCGCCGCCCGAGCCGGGGCTGACCACCAACAGGTTCGAGCCGATGGACGAGAGATCGTCCTCGATCGACGCGGTCGCGCCCTGTCCCAGGCCCACCATCGCGATCACGGCGCCGACGCCGATCAGGATGCCCAGCGAGGTGAGGGCGGTCCGGGTGATGTTCCGCTGCAGCTCGCGGAAAGCGATGCTCAGCGCGTTGATGAATTGGGCGAACATCTCAGGCTCCGATGGGCGTGTGGATGGGGGCGGCCTCGTCGCGATCGAGCAGACCGTCGCGGAAGCGGAGCACCCGGGAGGTGTAGACGGCCATCTCGGGTTCGTGGGTGACCATCAGGATCGTGATGCCCTGCTGGTTCAGCTCCGCGAGCAGGCGCATGATGTCGTGGCTCATCGTGGTGTCCAGGTTGCCGGTGGGCTCGTCGGCCAGCAGGACCTCGGGTGAGGTGACGATGGCCCGGGCGATGGCCACCCGCTGCTGCTGCCCGCCGGACAGCTCGCTGGGCTTGTGGTCCGCCCGCTCCGCCAAACCGACCCGGTCGAGCGCCACCAGCGCCCGCCGCCGCCGCTCCGATGCGCTGACCCCCTGGTAGACCAGCGGCAGCTCCACGTTTTCGACCGCGGTGCTTCGGTCCAGCAGGTTGAACCCCTGAAAGACGAAGCCCAGAAACCGCCGCCGAAGCAGCGCCCGCTGCGCCTTGTTCAGCCGGGTCACCTCGACGCCGCGGAAGTGGTAGGTCCCCGTCGTCGGCACGTCCAGACACCCCAGCGTGTTCAGCGCCGTCGACTTGCCGGAGCCCGATGGACCCATCAACGCCACGAACTCGCCGGGGTAGATGTCCACGTCGATCCCGGCGAGGGCGTAGACCGTCGCCTCGCCGACGCCGTAGACCCGGCTGATGTTGCGGAGCTGAAGGATCGGATCGGCGCGGTTCATGACGCCTCCCCGGTCACCACCTGATCGTCGTCTCGGAGCTGCTCCGCCTGCACCGCCGCCCGGGTCCCCGAGGTCCCGATGACGTCCACCGAGATCTCGACCAGCTCACCGCCGCGAAGGACGAAGATCCGATCGCCGGCGCCCTCTGGTGTCCCCTCTGGACGGAACCACAGCGCCTCGGTCGGCACATGCATCATGTTCGCTTCCCGGCCGACCTCGATCTCTGCAGTCGCCGTCATGCCAGGACGAAGGTCCCCTTCGGTGTTGTCGATCCGAAGGACCGCGCGGTAGCTGACCGTCGCCGACTGCGCCTGGGGCGCGAGGTCGATGCTGACGACCTCGGCGGAGAAGCTGCGGTCCGGCCACGCCGGGACGGTGAACGACGCCAGCTGGCCCGCGGCGACATCGCCGACGTCCGCCTCTTCAATGCCCACCTCCGCCACCAGCGTCGTCAGGTCCGAGGCGACCTCGAACAGCGGCGTGACCGACATCGATGAGACCACCGTCTGGCCGGGTTCGACGTA
Organism: Myxococcota bacterium; assembly: GCA_038520555.1. Lineage (GTDB taxonomy): Bacteria > Myxococcota_A > UBA796 > UBA796 > UBA796 > JBCBLB01. Next base: position 7,794 of record JBCBLB010000402.1, read on the forward strand.
GCGCTGCAAGACCACCCCGTCGATCGGTGAGGTGATGGTCGTCTGGCTCAGGTTGCGCTTCGCCTGCGCCATGGCGACCGCCTGCTGCTCCAGCTGCGCCCGGGTCGCCGAGACCTGGGCACGGGCAGCCTTCTCGGCCTGTGCGTCGTTCTCCAGCGCCACCCCGGTCGCCGCGCCGCGATCGAACAACGTCCGTGTGCGTGCATGCGACAGCTTCGCCGTCTCCAGGTTGACCAGGCCCTGATCCAGGGAGGCCTTGGTGGAGCGGTACTGCGCCGTCGCGCTGTCCAGGTTCGTCTCGAAGTCCTCCGGGTCGAGCTGGGCGAGCGCCTGGCCCGCCGTGACCGGTGTGTTCACCGCGACGAGCACCGCCGCGATCTCCCCGGAGAGGTCTGAACTGATCTCGACGGTGTCCGTGGGCTCCAGCTGGCCAACCGCGGTGACCGAGCGAACCAGCGTGTCGCGGCTGAGCGGCTGCGTCTCCCATTGCGGGCCCGACGTGCTTGACATTCCCACGAACAGCGCGGCGATCGTGACGAACGCTGCGCCTGCCGCCCACCAGCGCCACGTCGTCTTGCCGCCGTCGCCGTTGATGGCGACGAGGACGTCCGGATCCGGGTGGACAGGGGGCTCCAGCGAGGGGGCAGTGTGACCAGCCATCATGAACTCCTTCGTTCGGATTTCGTGTCTCCAATGTGCTCCCCAGTTGTTGAGGAATTTATGAGCCTCTGCCTCCAAGGTTGCTCAACAACTGGGGAGCACATTGGAGACCAGAAGGAGTCGAAAATGCACACACCTCTGGTCGGTCTTCTGGTCCTGTTCTCTGCAACAGCAGACGCAGCGCAGCCGCTGTCTCTTGCCGAGGCGCTTGCCCTCGCCGCAGACAACAACCCGGACGTCCGCGTGGCGGAGCTGTCGCTGCGTCAAGCAGACGCCGGCGCGCAGAGCGCGCGCGCCTCCTCTGATCCCACCCTCTCCCTGAGCGGTGAGCGCAGCGTCAGCGAGACCCAGAACTTCCTCGGAGGCTTCCCCACCTCGATCGATGCAGACACCTCTGGCGCGGAGCTGTCCCTCTCCGGGCTGTTCCCGACCGGAACCAGCTGGAGCGTCTCCACCGGCCTCGATCAGGATCTCATCACCACCGTCACGTCGTTTGGCGGCCCGGGCACAGAGAACGAGCAGATCCAGGACACCCAGGCCGGCTCGCTGAACCTGACCGTCTCACAGGATCTCCTGGTGTTCTTCCGGGACACTCCGACCCAGATCGCCATCCGCGAGGCGCGCCAGCAGCAGGACACCGCGCGGCTCCAGTCGCTGCAGACCCAGCAGCAGGCCATGG
>JBCBLB010000667.1:0-5295 GCA_038520555.1 Myxococcota bacterium
AAGACGGCACCTTTCCTCCACCTCCTCGGTGACCCACCATGCACGACGCAGAGCGCATCCTTCATTGGAACGCGGGGACTCCCTGCGTGAGACAGATGGCGTGCAGGCGCTGGAGGCATATGCCACCTGCTCCACAGACGCACTGTGCAGCGATATGCAACGATTGACGTGGATTGTTGAGAACGCAGTCCCCAACGGGCACCGTTCGATGCTCGAACGGCTCGCCACACACGCCCCCGCAAGGGGTGGGCGCATGGCGCTCAACATGCTCGGCCGGTCTCATTGGTATGCTGGTGAGACCGAACAGGCCGAAGCATACTGGTCTCTCGCCGCGCGATCGGGGCGAGCCGCCAGGGACACACAGTGGGTGACCTCAATCCTGAACGTTGCGCTGGTGCAAGCCAAACGGGGCCGGCTCTTCCCCCCGCTGATGCTGTACCACCAGGGGCGAGAAGTCGCCCGTACCCTGAAAGATCCCTATCATGTCGCATTCTCAACCGTGCGACGTGGGCATCTCCTGATTCAACTCCGTTGTCTGGACGCTGCAGCCAACGAATTTCACGACGCCACACCGCTCATCGAAGCGGTCACGCATCGTGAACATCACCTCGCGTTGTTGGAGGCGGCCAACACAGGCCGTGGCCATCTGCTCCGCGATCTGGGCGATCTAGAGGGCGCATACGACACCTATGAGCGCTCGAGACAGATCATGATGATGCAGGGTGGGCGCTTCCAGGCGGTCACTGCGGGCATCGAGGCTCACAAATACAGCGTCGCGTTTGACCTGTTTCCAGACAAACGTATCGAGATTCTTCGAGAGGTAGAGACGCTTACTGCCCGCTATAATGTACGGCAGGTCTGGCGGCGCGGCATCCACTACAAGAGGCTTTACCTCTGGCTGCGATACCTCGACGAAGAAGGCGGTGCGCCCCACGACGCCCGGGCGCTGCTGAAGGAGCTGATCGCGCTCGATCAGGATCTGAGCGTGCACCAACAGGAGACGCTCCGGATCGCGCAGATCGGTGAGCGACTCGGAGAACCTGAGCTGGCCGGTCAGCTCTACGAGCAACATGCGTCTCGGCTGCTGAAGCAGATCGTGGATGCGCAAGACACCGCGCAGCAGTTCCCAGAAATGCAGCACGAGAACCTGAAGGACTGGGCGCTTCTCGATACGGTTCCGCGAGAAGCAGCGCTGCAACATGAACAGATTCTGCCCAGCCTTCGTCGGCTGTGGCGTCCAGGCAATCCCGCGTATGAGTCGGTTGTCCGAAACGGGCTGGTATTGGTCTGCGCGTGGTGTACGCGCGTCTGCACAGCAGGTGGTGGCTGGCTCCCGATCGCGAAGCTGATTCCCCAGGCCGCCAACGAGACGATCTCCCATGGGCTGTGCGAGGACTGCGCGGCGCGAGAATTTGGCATTCATTGATCGGCGGCGACGCAGGATACAGTTCCCACAGCCAACCTTCCGGGAGGATGCTCATGGCATCGGAGCAGGTCCCTGAGCGACTGCTGGAGTATGTCCGCCAGATCCACACCATCGTCGATGACGCCGCGGCGACGTTGACCGCACACCATCACGCCCGGATGCAGTGCCGCCGCGGCTGCGCCAGCTGCTGCGTGGATGACATCACCGTCACCATTGTGGAGGCCGCACTCATCCAGCGGCGTCACGAAGCGCTGCTCCAGGCCGAAGCGCCCCATCCCGCCGGAGCCTGTGCGTTCCTCGATGATTCTGGGGGCTGTCGCATCTACGACCAGCGGCCGTATGTCTGCCGAACACAGGGGCTTCCGCTGCGGTGGATCGAACAGGCCCTCGCAGAGGACGGTGAGCACGAAGTGTTTGAGTATAGAGACATCTGCCCGCTCAACGACCCCGGCGGGCCGCCGCTGGAGACCCTCGACGCATCGGCGTTCTGGACGCTCGGCCCGGTCGAGGCGCGGCTGAGCGCCGCTCAGGAACAGCTCAACGGCAATCCGAACGAGCGGGTCGCCCTCCGGTCGCTGTTCAAGACCCGGTGAATCGGGACCGCTTCGGGACAACGGGACGTCGACAGCAGGATATCCAGACCCTACCGTCGCCGCGTCGCGATCTGATTTGTGTCAATATCCAATCGAAAACGAACGTCTTAGGAGCGTCATCATGGAGTCTATCCTTGAGATGGCCCGCAAGTGGGCTGCCGCCGATCCCGATCCGAAGACCCGGGCCGAAGCCGAAGCGCTCATCGCCGAGGGCGATGAGAAGACGCTCCAGGCCCACTTTGGACAACGGCTCCAGTTCGGCACCGCCGGCATTCGGGGCGCCATGGCCGCTGGGCCTGGCTACATCAACCGGGCGCTCGTTCGCCAGGTGACCGCAGGCCTGGGGCGCTATCTGCTCCAGGCCGTCCCCAGCGCCGCAGAGAAGGGAGTCGTCATCGGCTTCGACGGGCGCCACAACTCGGACATCTTCGCAGCGGACGCCGCTCGGGTCCTCGCCGGGATGGGCATCACCATCCGCCGCTTCTCCGCCGTCGTCCCCACTCCGGTCCTCGCCCATGCAGTCACGTTCTGCGAAGCCGCTGCGGGCATCATGATCACCGCCAGCCACAACCCGCCGGCCGACAACGGCTACAAGGTCTACTGGACCAACGGCGCCCAGATCATCCCGCCACACGACAGGGGCATCTCCGATCAAATCGATGCCATCGGCGGCCCATGGGGCGTCGATGCCCCGGAGCTGGACACCATCCGCGACAAGATCGTCGACGTCCCCGACGCAGCATGGGACGACTACCAGCGACGGGTGTTGAGCTGGCGCGCCCTGCCTCACCACGGCGCCCGGGGCGTCTACTCTGCGATGCACGGCGTCGGATGGGCATCGCTCAACCGAATCCTTGAGGCCACAGAGCATGAGACGCTTATCGCTGTCCCCGAGCAGCGCGATCCAAACGGCGACTTCCCCACCGTCGACTTTCCCAACCCCGAAGAGCCTGGCGCCCTCGACCTCTCCATGGCGCTCGCCACCAAAGAAGGCGCCGACATCATCCTGGCCAATGACCCCGACGCAGACCGCCTCGCGGTCGCCCTGCCCGCCCCCCGTGGTGGCTGGCGCAAGCTGACGGGCAACGAGATCGGCCTGCTCCTCGCCGATGCGATGCTCCAGCATGGCCCCCAGAAGGGGGATCGGATGGTCGCCACCACGGTCGTCTCGACCTCGATGCTCGGGCGACTCGCCGAAGCCCATGGCGCAGACCTGACCGAGACCCTCACCGGCTTCAAGTGGATCGCCAACGCTGCCATCGCCTACAAAGGGACCTTCCTCGTCGGATTTGAAGAGGCGCTCGGGTACTCGGTCGGCGATGTGGTCCGCGACAAAGACGGCGTCTCCGCGGCCCTTCACCTGCTCGACCTCGCCTCATGGTGCAAGGTCCGCGGCACCACCCTGCTCCAACACCTGGAGAGCATCTACCAGAAGTATGGGTACGCCGCTTCGGCCCAGAAGTCGATCAAGATGCCGGGAGCGGAAGGCGCCGCCCGAATCAACGCGATCCTCAAGACCCTGCGTGAGAACCCGCCCCGCCAGATCGGCGGGCTGAACGTCTGGCGGGTTCGGGATGCCCTCACCGGCATCGCCCGCGTCACCGCCACCGGTGAAACATCGACGTTGGGCCTGCCCACCAGCAACGTCCTCGCCTTCGACCTGGAAGAGAACTGTCGGGTCCTCGCTCGACCGTCTGGTACGGAGCCCAAGGTCAAGTTCTACTTTGAGGTCTCGATGCCCTTTCAGGAGGGGGACACCCTCGCCAATGTTGAGGCCCGCGCCCAAGAGAAGATCGCCACCCTCCAAGCCGATCTGCTCAAACAAGCTGGAATCTGAGGGCGCTCGTAAAAGCTTGTACAGGTTTGTACAGGTTCGCCTCAAGAAACCCTGTACAGTCCCGATACACTGAGATCAACAACACAACGACGCCACATCCCCGGGGTGTGGCGTCTGTGGGTTCGAACGCGGATGTTCTGTGCGGACCGAGTTCAGATGGCGTTTCGCAGGTTCTCGAAGGCGCGGACCTCGAGCTGGCGGATGCGCTCCCGAGAGAGATCGAGGCTCTTGCCGATAGAGGTCATCGACCGGGGCTCCAGGCCATCGAGGCCGTAGTGGTGCCGGAGGATGTACTTTTCGCGATCATCGAGGATATCGTCGAAGGCGTGGGACAGCCGACCGAGCAGCTCGGTGGTGGCCAGCTGGTCATCAGCGGCACCGTGGGGCTGACTATCCGGGATTCGCTCACGGAGGGACAGCCCCTCATCGTGGCTGTCGTCCATCGAGATCACATCACCGCGGGAGAGAAGGAAGCGGACCCGACGGGTGCTCAGGCCAGACTCTTCAGCGAGGATCTGATCGGTGACCGCGACGCCGTCTGACTCAAGCTCAGCGGTGATGCTGCGGAGACGCCGGATCTGCTCGACCGCGCCACCCGGGAGACGCACCGAGCGGCCGCCGTGCTCGATGGAGCGGGTCATCTGGGCGCGAACCCACCAGCGCGCGTAGCTGGTGAATCGGATGCCCCGATCCGGATCGAAGCGGACTGCCGCATCGAGGAGCCCGAGGTAGCCGTACTGGACGAGGTCTTCACGACCCATCAGCGGGTTGGACAGCCGAGCCGCTTCCAGGCGGGGGATGTGCTTGGCCGACAGGGCGAGGCGCCAGCGGAGCCCCTCTGCTTCGTCGAGGTGCTGACGGGCGCGGCCCACGCATGCTCGCTGCTCAACGGTCAAATCTTCGCGCTGCTCGCACTGCTCGACCGCGTCGATCAGGCGCTCGACCAGGATGGCGCGGGTCTTCTGAGAGCGACGACGACGCTGCTGAAGGATGTCATCGACGCCAGAGATGTCGCAGATGGCTTCGCGGGCAGAGGCTTCCGCGCGGCGCATCGCGCGGGAAACCCGGACTTCTTCTTCGGCGCTCAGGGTCGTATACTGGTCGGCGTTGAACATTGGTGTGGGTTCCTCGCAGCGGGAATAAAAGGGTTTGAATACACTTCGGCGGGTTGCAATGCGGACCAGATGGTCGAAGTCATGGGCCGGAGACGCAGGTGAGACCGGGCGGCCAGATCCACCATTGATTCCGTTGTCCGCCGTTGATGAAGACTGTGCCCGGCGGCGGGCTACGTTCACTAATGTACCAGATCGGACACCCTGTGCAAGGTGGGCAGGTTGGATTTTCTCAGCCTCGACGGGGGTTTCAGAGACATCAGATGCGCAATTGGGTGCGGTGTATCGGGTTTGTACAGGGTTCAGGCCAGCCTCAGATTTTCTGAC
>JBCBLB010000070.1:0-21264 GCA_038520555.1 Myxococcota bacterium
CTGGGGTGCCGCGGGGCTTCGGCGCCCGCCAACAGATGATCGCCAACCTGCTCCGGAACGCCGCCGAGTATCAGTCCCTCCCTGCGGTCGCCGACGCCTTCTGTGCCCTGTGGGCGGAGCGCGCCTCGACGTATCTCACCCTCGCCCAGAACCATCCCGCCTTGCGACGCACCGCAGCCGCCTGGGCCACCCAGGCCGAACATGCCCGGGACCTGCTCGAGCAGCTCGGTCAGGCCGCCCTTGATTTAGAGGCGGAGCCTCCTGAGGGGTGAGGATCACTCGCCGACCTTGGTGTCCTTTGACTCCCCGGGCTGCCAGACGTAGGGCCCCATGTCTTCTCTCGCCTGGGCCTCCAGGACGCCTTCGATGACTTCGATGCCCGCATCTCGGAGCATCTGGACGCCGCGGCCGCGGTTTCGGGGGTGCGGATCGGTCATCCCCACATAAACCCGCCCGATCTTCCGCCCGATCATCGTCTTCGCGCAGGAGGGCGTCCGGTTGTGGAACGAGCAGGGCTCCAGGGTCACATACGCGTCGACGTCCTCCAGATCCCCCTCGACCTGGGCGAGCGCCATCGGCTCCGCATGCGGGTGATACGGCGGCTGGGTATGCCCCCGTGCGATGATCGCGCCGTTACGAACCAACACACATCCGACCGGAGGATTCGGCAGGCAAGCCGGGAGCGCCTTTCGCCCCTCCGCCAACGCAGCCCGCATAAACGCTTCGATGGTCTTCTGTTCACTCATGGTCGCTCATTACCCCGATCCGCCTCCGTCGGCTCAGCGCGGATGGGGGGAGCGGAACGTCGTCCACCGACTGCGGCTTGTTGGAGGCGTCCAGCCGGCAGCGGTTCCGGTCAGGCCGACTTCATCTCACGCGGCTCGTCAGGGACCCGGCCGCCGGTGCCGAACCACGCCATCATCGCCCCGCCCGTGGCGAACATCACCAGGCTGTAGATGCCCGCCGGCAACGCCAGGTCGCCCATCTTCAGGATCGAGGTCGCGATGACGATCGCGAGCGTGCCGTTCTGGATGCCCGATTCGATGCTCACCGTGATCGTCTCACGCAGCGTGAGCCCGAACAGCCGCGAGCTGATGAACCCGATCGCCATCGTCAGGACGTTCAGGGCGATGGTCACCCCGGCCAGCGACACGAAGTGCTCCTTCAGGAGATCGAGGTTGGCGGCGATGATGCCCAGGGTGATGACGACGAACAGGACCGCGGAGGCGATCTTGACGGTCTGCTCCATTCGGGTGGCGAAGCCCTCCGCCCGGTTGCGGACCAGCATCCCGATCGAGACGGGCAGTACGGTGATGCCGACAATCTGGGCGATGGTCTTGAGGACGGGCAGCGTGACGGGTTGGCTCTCTCCGAGGAAGTACGCGAGCGAGCCGCTGACGATGAGCGGGATGGTGATCACCGTGACGGCGCTGTTGATCGCGGTGAGGGTGATGGAGAGGGCGGTATCCCCGCGCGAGACGTGGGCGATGAGGTTCGAGGTCACCCCGCCCGGGCAGGCGGCGAGGATCATCAGCCCCACCGCGAGCGTCGGCGCCAGTCCGAAGCCCACCGCCAGCAAAAAGCCGAGGATGGGCAGGAGAATCAGCTGGTTGACCAGCCCCACCGAGAACGCCTTGGGGAAACGCACCACGCGACGAAAATCATCGGGGACCAGGGAGAGCCCCATGCCGAGCATGATGATGAACAGGCTCAGCGGCAAGATGACTGAGGTGAGGACGCTGTCTTCCATGAAACCCTCCGTGTGATCCGGACCAGTATGCCGGAACGGTGAGGTGGATTCCAGCCGGAGCCGCGACTCCTGCGAGGACCGGCAGCCTTCAGCGCTGGTTTCGGGTCAGCCACCGGTCGAGGGCGTTGGCGAAGCGTTGGCCGTCTTTCTGGCCGAACGGAGCGGGACCGCGGGTCTGGACGCCGGCGCCGCGGAGGTCGTCCATCAGGTCCCGGACCGCCAGCCGCTGCTTGACGTTGCTCTTGTCGAGGATCTCTCCCCGGAAGCGCAGGATCGTGGCGCCGTTGGCGACCGCGTCTGCCGCCAGCGGGATGTCCGCGGTGATCACCAGGTCGCCCGCCGCGAGCTGCTCGACGATGTGCTCATCTGCCCGGTCCAGCCCGCCCTCGACGACGACCATCTTGATCCACGTCGACCGCGGCACCTGCTGCCAACGATTGGCGACCATCACCACCGGCACCTGCCGGCGTGTCGCTGCACGGAAGACGATCTCTTTGACCGCCCGTGGGGCCGCATCTCCATCCAGCCAGATGGTCATATCCTGCTCCTCAGGTAGACTGTGACTCTACTCCCCTTTCTGTGGGAGTGCTCGTCTGACAGCGGATCAAGAGAGAGGATTGGATCGATGGACCCGATGACCCCCGATGCGTTGCTGCAGATCTATGAGACGGTGTTTGGCCCCATGACTTCGCCGGACATCGCGTGGCGAGAAGAGGCCCTCGACTGGGTCCAGCGCATCGTCTCCGCCGCTGACCGGCGGGAAGCCGCCGAGCATATGGCCACCTGGGCTGCCGACGGCGATCGCGATCAGGCGGTCGTGCTGGCGGTCCAGCTTCGCCGGGCCGCCGGGATCGCTCCGGCGGGAGAGACCATCGAAGACGCCCTGGACACCGGCGACGCCGATGATGCGCTCCGACGCTTCCGCGACCTCCCCGACGAACAGCAGGGCGCCATGCTCATTCAGTGGCATCAGCGGAGCCTGCTGTTCGAAGACCTGGCGGCCATCGTGCGCAAACGGCGCGGCCTCAAGCAGCGCGCGCGGAAGACGCGGAAGACAGAGCCTCTCCTCAAGACCCTCCCCAGGCTCCTCGAAGAGTACAACCGGCTTCTGGAAGCCATCGATGGTATCCAACAAGCCGAGGAGAGCAGCCCGCCCAGCGAGGAGCCCTGGTGAGGGCTACTCTTCGTCGTGGGATTGGACCACCGACAAGCACCAGTCGGCGGCCTGCTGGAGCGTGGGGAACATCTCCACTTCATCCATCAGCGCGAGCATTCGGCCCTCGTCATCGGTGACATACAGCCACGCCACGAAGCCCTGCGCGTCGCGTTGGACCATCCAACCCGTGATGGAGTACCCCATCTCACGAACCGTAATGACGGCCTGATCCAGGGTCTCTGCGGGATCTGACATTTCAACTCTCCTCAATCGGCGCGGTTATCCTCAGCTGTGATGCCCATATCGGAGTATTTGCATATCCCCGGCGGAGAAACCGATCTCGTGGTGCAATTTATCCGCTGGCTCATCGCCTCGGCGCACGCGTATCGCCCCTGCTGGAGCCGACAGGGACACGATCTGCGCATCACCATCGCCGAGCTGGAGTTCGGCCGGATCCGAGACGACTGGCCTGACCATCGACGGCATGCCCAGCGCCTCGAAGATCTCACCCTCAACACGCACACGCCACAACCGGTCGTGATCACAGAACCAGAGGCGCTCGATCTGCTCGCCGAGGTGGTGACCATCATCGATATGATCCTGGTGATCGACTACGCCCCGCGTCCGGTCACGCTGTACCATCAACACCGCGATGCCTTCGATCGGTACAGCCTCGAACATGACTTCGTCGTAGAGGTCTTCGACGCCGATCATCTCAACGCCTCGTTTCTCGACGAGGCGCTGATGGCTCGGGCCGAGCAGGCGTTTGTCGAACAACGTGCGAGGCGGAAGAAGTCGCCCTCGGTTCGGGTAGGATAAGGGACGGTGACCGCTCGGGTCGAAGGGAGAACAAATCATGCAGATGCGCGCCTGGATTTTGGGGCTGATGTTGGCCATGAGCCTGCCCGCACATGCCAAAAAGAAGAAGAGCGAGGGCATCCCCCTGACCGTGCGGGTGGTCGACCTCGGCGGCGAACCGATCGCCACCGCCGTCGTGCGCCACCCCGAAGAAGCCGACCGTCACCGGGTCAACGCCATCACCGGTGAGTGGACCGCCCCGGTCCTCTACCTGCCCACCGGCGAAGAGCTGCTCTTCACGCCCGGAATGACGGTTCGCCTTGAAGTTTCGGCACCGGGCTATATGGCGCGGATCATCGAATACAGCATCCGAAAGCGGCGGAACACCATCGAGATCGCGCTGGATATGCTTGAGGACGAAGAGATCATCGAAGAACCCAGCATCAACTTCTCCCGTGACCAGATCCGGGAGCCCACCGGCAGCGGCCCCGCCAACTGAACATGCTGCAGCTGCTGTTCGTGGGGGCCGCCTTCGCCGTCGCTCCAGGCGTTGCGGAGCCCGACTCGGCGGAACCAGACCCCACGCCATCCGCGGAAGCGCGACCCCGTCGCTTCGCCATCCTTCCGCTGCCCACCTTTGACTACACCCCGGAGACCGGGTTCTCTGGGGGGGCAGTGGTGTTGGTCACCGGTCGCCCCTTCGTGGACGCCCGGCCCGCCTCGTTTGGGATCGAAGGCGCCCTGACGACCGAAGGGCAGCGGATTCTAGAGACCGATCTGCTGCTGTTTACCCCATCGGATCGCGTAGTCATCGACATCAACGTCGACGTGCTGCGGTTCCCGGAGGACTTCTGGGGGGTTGGACCCGACACGCCAGCGTCGGACCGCGAGCGACTGGAGACCGACCGCATCGAGGTCGAGGCTGACGTCCTCGCCCAGGTCTGGTCGTCGTTGTATCTCGGTCCGATCGGGCGGCTGCAGTCGGTCTACAACCTCACGCCGGCGCCCGGCGGCATCCTCGACGCCGGTGATGTGGTCGGCGCAGGCGGTGGGCTGTCGGCTGGCCTCGGGGCGGCGGCGGTCTGGGAGCGTCGGGCCCGCCCGCTCACCCCGGCCGCAGGCGAACAGTATGTCGCCCTCCGGTCTCTGATGTTCCGGCCCGGACTGGGGAGCGACTTCACCTTTTCACGGTTCGAAGCCGATGCGCGGGCATACCTTCAGATCGGCGCGCAGATGATGCTCGCCCTGCAGGGCTACGCCCAGCTGCATACCGGGGCGCCGCCGTTCCGGATGCTGTCTCTTCTCGGCGGAGAAGAGCTGATGCGGGGCTATTACCGCGGTCGATATCGAGATCAGCACCTTGTGGCGACCCAGGCAGAGCTTCGGGCCCCGCTGTTCTGGCGGCTGGGCGCCGTGGCGTTTGTCGGGGTCGGAGATGTCGCTCCCCGCCTGGCAGACCTGTCGTTTGCATCGATCAAGCCGACCGTTGGTGGGGGGCTCCGGGTGCGGGTGGACGACACCGAGCAGACCAACCTCCGGATCGATCTGGCCGGCGGGCGGGACGCGTTTGGCGTCTACTTCAGCTTCGGTGAGGCGTTCTGACCGCCGCCTCAGGCGCGGCGTGCGCATCACGGAGGCGGCGCGTGGTGTATGAGCACGCCCAGGCCCGGTCGAGGCGTGTGGACGGCTGGAGCGATCGACAGCGTCGAAGAGAGCGTCAAGTTCGGTGACATGAGCGGCGCGCTGGAGACGCCGGTGTTGTATGTTCATTTGTTTTTCGAAACAATGTGGGAAAACTGAACATTCTTATCTGGAAAGTGAATCAATGGACGAGCTGCTCGCCATGGAGACGTTCGTTCGGGTGGCAGAAGCGGGCAGCTTCACCCGTGCAGCCCGTCAGCTCGGGGCATCTCAGGGCACGATCAGCCGCCGCATCAACGAGCTGGAGGCGACGCTGGGGGTGACGCTGCTCCAGCGGACCACCCGTTCGGTCTCGTTGACCGACGCGGGCGCCGCCTACCACGATGCTTGCATCGAAGCGCTCGCCGCGGTCGCCCGGGCCCGTGAGGCGCTGCTTCCAGAGCAGCGGATCGAGGGGACGCTTCGGATCGCGGCGCCGCTGACGTACACGACGGCATGGCTGGCGCCGCGGCTGCGGGGGTTTCTGGAACAGTATCCGGAGCTGTCGGTTGAGTTGATGGCGTCGAATGAGCGGGGCGACGTCGTGGCAGAGGGGGTGGCAGAGGGGGTGGACATGGCCCTGCGGATCGGGGCGCCACACCTCCAGCATGCGACCGCCCGAACACTCGGAGAGACCCGACAGCTCGCGGTCGCCTCACCGGCGTACCTGGAACGGCGAGGGACGCCGACCCTCGACAACCTCGACGATCATGAGGTGATGTCGCACGCGCTCAACGACGGCGGGGCGTCGTGGACGGTTGAACAGAGCGGCCGAGAGCGACGGATCAAGCCGACCTACACCGTTCGGGCAGACAGCGGTGACGTCCTCAAGAAGATCGTCATTTCGGGCTATGGGCTCGCGGTGCTTCCGGATTGGTTGGTCGAAGATGAGCTCCGCGATGGCGTCCTCGTCACCGTGCTCGGCGACGTGCGGTTTTCGACCTCAGCGATCCGGGCGCTGTGGCTGGGACGGGCCCGACCGCCGGCTCGGGTCCGGGCGTTTATTGACTGGCTGGTCGAAGCCCACCAGAAAAGACGGGCAGAGAAGCGCTGATTACACTGTGTGTCATGTCACTCCGTGGAATCGCAAAAGACACCCTTCGCATCCTAAAACAGGGTGAATACCTGAACCCGGACGGTGAGGTCGTATCGATTCGGGGCGCCCTGGATGCTGCGGTGCAGGGGACGGTGACGGTTACGCCACAAGCCCTCGACGATATGCTGGATCGGCCCCATCCTGGAGGAACCCACCCTCTTTTGATCGAGGTCACTGGCGAGCGCACCCAGATCGCGGCCCGCCGGTTGGTCGTTGAAGAAGGCGTCGACGATCTGCTGTTGTTGAACTATGCGTCGGCCCGGAACGTGGGTGGGGGGTTCTTGAAGGGGGCACGCGCACAGGAAGAAGACCTGATGCGATGCTCTGGGTTGTACGCCGCTGTTCGGGATCAGGTCGCATACTATGATGCGAACCGCGCGGTGGATTCGATGCTCTACACCGATCACCTGATCTATTCGCCGGGGGTGCCGTTTTTCCGAGCAAAGAACCGGGATCGGCTGAAGGCGGCGTATCTCAGCGCTGTGATCACGGCGCCGGCGCCGAACGCCGGTCAGGCACGTCGTCGAGATCCGGACTGTGATCCCGCCATTGAGGCGGCGCTTCGGCGGCGCGCGGGCAAGATCCTCGCGGTGGCCGCGGAGCGGGGGCACACCACGCTGCTTCTGGGGGCCTGGGGCTGCGGGGTGTTCATGAACGACCCTGCGGTGGTCGCGGATGCGTTCGGCACATGGCTTCGATCGGAGCGGTTCTCAGGCGTCTTCCAGCGCGCCGTGTTCGCCGTATTTGAACCCAAAGGGACGGCCAAACAGGAGATCTTCGCCCGGGTCCTGGGCGCATGATCCGCATCGCCAGCTTCAACATCCACGGGGGACGAGGGCGACGGCTGGCGCCGCTGACATCGACGATGGTGTCGATGGAGATGGACGTATGGTGTCTGCAGGAGTGTTCGGAGCAGCTTGTGCCCTGGTTTGTCAACGCCCTGGGGGAGGAGTGGCGTGGTGAACATGCCCCCGCGGATTACCTCGGCAATGCCGTCCTGACGAGAGCGCCGGTGACCAACACACAGCCCCTCGTCCTGGAATCGATCGCTGCGGAACAGCGAAGCGCAATGATCGTCACCATTGAGGTCCGCGGACAAGCGATCCCGATCGCCTGTGTCCACCTCGATCACACCTCGGAAGAGACCCGGCTTGAGCAGTGGGCCACGCTCATCGAACAGGCCGAGTCGCTGAGAGGGGGCGTCGTCTGTGGGGATCTCAACGCCTTGACGCGCTCCGACTACAGCGACCGCGCATGGGAGGAGATCGCGCAGGTGCGGCATCGGAGCGTCTGGGAGCCCCCACAGACCCGGCTGATGGACATCATCGAAGCGCAAGGGTTCTTCGATACTGCATTTTCGGATGCTGTTCGGGAGACCTGCCGCTTTGATACGCGCGTCGACTACATCCTGATCGGGCCAGGATGCCCGGTCAACGTTGAGGAATTCGAGATCGTTGATGGACGACACATTAGCGATCACAACATCGTCACGACGACTCTTGCGATGTAAAGAAAGGCATGGGAAAGGACCTGTGTAGCAGGGGCATACGTGATGCGCATCCTTATCCAGGGCCTGTGTGGCTGATTGTTGAGAAATATCCAGGTTTTCTTTTGCAATCACAGCGTCATCTATTAATATGTACGACTTTATATGTTTTTCGCTTCGAAAGCCAAGATGTGCGCATGATTATGGTTCTCATTATCAACCGTTTGTCCTTACTTTTTACGAACCGTCTTTGCGCAGAGTGTGTATATGATGGGGTTGGTGGCGTCATATCGGACCTGCTACAGAAATGTCAGCCTCAGGGATATATGTTCTGATTCAGTAAGATGCTGAAATGTCAGGCGATTTGAGGTCAAATGGTGGGGTTGATTGTCCGGTATCGGGCAGTATTTCGCAAGTGGGCGATATACCTGATCTATCATGTTTTTAGTTAAGATTAACCTTGGTTTTCATGAAGTGATCGGGTTTGCATGGGTTTATAACCGTAACGGTTTTGGCACAGGTTCGTCACATGTACCACTTAGGATGACCATCCCTCATGGAGAGTAAGGAGACAAATCATGCGTTCAACTGTGATGTTGCTCGTTTTGTTTGGTCTTTCGGCCTGCGAAGGTCCTGAAGGTCAAGCTGGTGTGACCGGTCCCGCTGGTGCGGACGGCTCGGACGGTGCTGACGGCACCAACGGCGTCAACGGTACGGACGGCTCTGACGGCCGCGATGGCACCAGCGGCACCGACGGCTCGAACGGCACGGACGGCCAGGACGGTTTTGACGGCGCGCGCTCGATCATCTTCCAAGACGTTCAGTTCCCGGCGACCGACGCAGAGAAGCGCGCAGCGCTCGCTTCGGAGACCGTCATGGTCAACGGCGTCCAGTATGACATCGCCTTCAACACGGTCATGCGGAGCGGCGACGTTCCGACCGGCGGCGGCACCTTCGGCCTCATTGTTGACCAGGACATGAACCCGGTCCTTGAGTCGGATGGCTCTCAGTTCATCTCGAACTCTCAGGACTTCAACTCGATCCTGGACATCAACGGCGACGGCTCAGAGCTGTACCAGGTGACCCACTTCGAGAGCCGCCCGGGCGGGATGTACCTGACCGAGCTTTCCCAGGACGCAGCCACCGGTGAGCTCACCGCGGTCAGCACTGAGGCCATCGACTTCAGCGGTGTGGACGGCCTCTGGGTTCCCTGCGCCGGCTCGGTCACCCCCTGGATGACCCACCTCGGCGGCGAAGAGTACCCCCCGAACGGTCGCGCCTGGGAAGATCTGGGCACCGCAGCCACTGAGACCGACTATGGCAGCTACACCGAAGCGTTCTTCCGGTACTACGGGCTTGACACCTACACCGACGCAGACGCCAACGGCGCGCCAGACAACATCACCGGCGCCGCGGTCAACGCGGTCATGAACCCCTACCAGCTCGGCTACCCGGTCGAGGTGACGGTCGCGACCGGTGGTTCCTACACCGTCGAGAAGCACTACGCCATGGGCCGCGTCGCCATCGAGCTGGCTTACGTCATGCCCGACCAGCGCACCGTCTACATCACCGATGACGGCACCAACGTTGGTCTGTATATGTTCGTCGCCGACGCCGCCGGTGACCTGAGCTCCGGTGAGCTGTACGCCGCCAAGTGGCTGCAGACGAGCCCCGACGGCGTCGGCGGTGGCTCGGCTGATCTGGAGTGGATCAGCCTTGGCGCGACCACCAACGATGCGATGGACACCGTCATCGCTGGCAACCCTGTCTTCAGCGACATGTTCGAGACCGCAGACGTCACCACTGACGGCGACGGCTTCGCGACCGGCTGCTCCGACGAGACCTTCACCCTCATCAACGCCGGCTTCGGCGCGGAGTGCCTGAAGGTTGTCTCTGGCATGGAGGCTGCCACCAGCCGCCTGGAGACCCGCCGCTACGCAGCATACCTCGGCGCCACCACCGAGTTCCGGAAGGAAGAGGGCATCGCCCACGACCCTGACACCAACACCCTCTTCGTCGCGATGAGCGAAGTCGAGCGCGGCATGGAGACGTTCGCACGCTCCGGCAGCACCGACACCCGCTACGACGTGGTCGGCACCGATGACATCCGTGTCGAGTACAACGACTGCGGCGTCGTCTACGCCCTTGACCTGGCCGCCAACAGCACCATCGGCAGCGGTTATGTCGCAGAGAACATGTACGCCTTCGTCGAGGGGGTCATGGTCGACTACCCCGAAGGCTCGGTCTACGAGAACAACAGCTGCTCCATCAGCGGCATCGCCAACCCCGACAACGTCTCGTTCATCCCCGGCTACGGCAACCTCATCATCGGTGAGGACACCGGCAGCGGCCACCAGAACGACGTCATCTGGGCCTATGACATCGCCACCGAGCGCCTGGACCGCATCCAGACCACGCCCTACGGCTCCGAGACCACCTCGCCGTACTGGTACCAGAACATCGGCGGCTACGCGTATATGGCATCCGTCATCCAGCACCCCTTCGGCGAGTCTGACGGTGATCAGCTGATCGACCCCGCTGAGGCACGTGGCTACGTCGGCTACATCGGCCCCTTCCCGGCCATGGATTACTGAGCTGACCGAAGATGAGGCCGCCTCGATGGGGGCGGCCTCCGCTTTTGCCCACCATTTTCACCTCTGTACCCGGAGCCACCTCGGTCGGCTCCGCTCTTTTTGTGATCTCCCATGGAGCTGACATGAAGAACCGAACCCCTCTTCTCACCGTCTCTTCGCTGATCCTCCTCTTCGGCTGCGATGACGCGACGGCGCCAGAGCAGAGCGCGCCCGCCGACGCGGCGCCGGCCTCCGTCGACGTCCTGGCGAGCATCAACCCGGACCGGGAGCGGGTGCTCCGCGATAACCCCGCGCCGTGGATCGTCCCCGCCTGCTACGCCAACACCCAGCCTGAAGACGGCGTCGTCCGCAACAACTGCGCCTCGTGCCATATGACGGCGCTTCGGCCCAACTTCATCGGCGCCGAAGAGCTGCAGATCGCATACGCCTTCCCCGAGAAGGCCTTCAAGAACCACTGGTCGAACTACTTCGCTGATCGGACCGAAGACGTCGCGAAGATCTCGGATGAGGCGATCGCGAAATGGGTCCGCACCGACAACTACCGAAGCGGTGAGACCCTCCTGCTGGCCGACACCATCGCGAACCTCCCGAAGACCTGGGACCTCAACGGCGACGGTGCGTGGGGCGGCTACACCCCCGACGCATGGTTCGACTTCGACGAACAGGGCTTCGATCGTGACCCGACCGGTGCGCTCACGGGTTGGCGGGCCTACCGCTATCGGCCGTTCCCTGGCATGTTCCCCGCCGGTGAGGGCAGCTGGGGCGACGCGCTGATTCGCCTTCCGGTGGACTACCGGACCACCGAAGATGGCGCCTCCAGCCTGGAGGTCTACAAGACCAACCTCGCCATCATGGACGCGATGATCCTTCGCGAAGATGTCGACCTGGAAGTTCCCGTCGATGAAGCCGCCTATGGCGTGGATCTGGATGGGGATGGGAAGATGGCCCGGGCGACCCGGGTCCGCTATGACTGGGAGCCGCTCAAGGGCAAGCAGATGAGCTGGGTCGGTGCGGCGAAGGCCAAACAGGACCGCGGGCTGCCGCGGCCGACCGCCGGGCTGCTGCCCGAAGGCGCCGAGCTGCTTCATAGCGTCCGCTACGTCGATGTTACCGATGATGGGCAGGTGCGGATGGCCCAACGGATGAAGGAGCTGCGATACGCCGTGAAGGCGCGCTGGCAGACCTACTCCGACCTGTCCGCCACCGCCAGCGCTGAAGAGCGCGAGAAGATGCAGTTCGAGGATCGACTGAAGACCGTCTCTGCCTCGCTGGAGGCGGGCGCCTACAACGGCCTCGGCTGGCGGCTGCAGGGCTTCATCGAGGACGCCGACGGCGCCCTTCGGCCGCAGACCTATGAAGAGACCGCGTTCTGCGTTGGTTGTCACGGTGGCATCGGCGTCAACGTGGACAGCGGCTTCTCGTTCGCCCGCCGGACCGGCTGGGGCCACAGCCACGACGGCATGTATGGCACCGGCGACTGGGACCGCGCCGACGGCCGCGGTGAGATCGCCACATATGTCTCGCTGGTCCTGGGCGGCGATGACTACGGACACAACACCGCAGCGAAGGAACGCTTCGTCGAGGACGGTCAGCTCACCGAGGGCGGGAAGGCCATCCTCCAGGCGGACGTCAGCGGCATCGTCCTGCCCACCCCGGACCGGGCGATGGCGCTGAACAAGGGCTATCGGATCGTCGTCGGCGAGCAGAGCTTCACCAGGGGACGCACCGGCTTGTGGGGGCTGTCTGAGTCGCAGATGCACCCCGAAGTCAAGCCCGGCCAGCTCACCGGCGTCATCGAGCCGGTGTCTTCTCCGTGGGCTCGGGTGGCGGCCAGGGAGTAAGCCGTCGGCGCTGGATGGCATGAGGTCTGCAATGGGTGGGCTCCGATTCCCCCGGAGACCGTCATGCCCACCCCACAGACTGCGCGCATCCAGACCTGGCTTATCGACCCCTCTGCGTCGCTGCCCTCGGACACCCAGCGCTCCTTCCTCGAGCAGCTGATCCCCGCCGTCCAGGCGTGGCAGCAGTGGATGGACGAGGGCGGCCTGGACGCGCTGATCGTCTGGGCCCAGCGAGAAGCGCCCGATGGAATGGACGGCGCTGAGGTCGCCTCGGAGACCTGGTTGGATGTCCACGATCGGCTTGCCCATGCCGTCGAACGCTTTCAGTCCGACCGATCGCTGCCCCGGTTCTCGACCGTCGAAGAGGTCGCCCGCTACCACGGCATCCAGCTCCGGCTTCGTCTGCAAGGGCGGTGGCGCCGTCGACCTGCACCCACCGTCTCCATCCAGGCGCAGACCCTCATCCACCGCCCCCGGATCACCGAGCAGGTCGAGGCCCGCCGCAAGGGGCTGGTGCTGGGATTCGCCGGCTGCTGGTTCGCTGAGGAGCACCGATCCGGGCGCTCTCAGAAGAGCCCCGAGCACTGGTGGCAGATGCTCCGGATGGGCCTCGATCTGATCGAAGGATCGGCGTCCGGCGCGCAGCGAAACGACGTGACGGAGGCGGTCGATCGGCTCCGGTTCAAGCTGTATCTGCTCAGCCCGCTGCGATCGTGGCTGCGGGCGAGCGGCTGGACGGTGACCGGCCTGCCACAGACCCCTCCGAAGCATCCCGCGGTGCGTCCGTTGATGACACAACTGCGTCCCTCAATGACGCGGGCCCTGGCGTCGCTGGACGGCGCCGACTCGGCGGAGCGCCGCGCCCTGGGCGCCATCCTCCAGGGGGCAACCGTCCGAACCCGCCTCGCCTCCTTCGGCACCTCGCCCAACGTGCGGCGGCCTCGTCTGTGGGCGCTGGCCGCCGAGATCGGGGCCCGGGTGGCCGCTGAAATGGGCTGATCCGGGCCGGTGAGGCCTGCTTGGGGTGCGTCTACGACGCCCCGAGGGGTACAGCACGACAACCCGGACAACCCTCTCGACACCACACGAAACACTCCAGCATTGGTGTGGAAAATCGTCATTTAAGCTTGTTTATTTTGATCGAATCGAGGGCCCTCCTGCGTTATGTTTCAGAGGATGGTCAGAGGGCAGAGGGGGTCGATGGGCGGCACCCTCTGGGTCCTCGTGTGCCATCGTGGAGGTAACGATGAGTGACAAGGAAACCCCGATGTATACGGCAGAGAACATCACGATCCTTCGCGGGTTGGAGCCGGTCCGCAAGCGGCCAGCCATGTATATCGGCAGCGTCGGTCGGGACGGGGTGCGCCATCTCCTCGCCGAGGCGGTCGCATTTGTCATCGAGGAGCATCGGGCGGGCCATTGTGCTCGGCTTGAGGTCTGGAAGGAAGACTCCGGACACTGGAACGTCCGTGATGACGGCCGCGGCCTTCCCTCCGATCGTCTGAAGCATGCAATGACCGAGCTCTCTGGACGGTTCGGGTTGGGGGTGCCGGTCATCAACGGGTTGAGCGAAGACGCCACGCTGACGGCCGAGCGAGACGGGGAACGGTACGCGATTCACTTCCGCCGTGGTGAGCAGGTCGCGCCACAGGAATCTTTGACACCAGCGGGAGAGACCGGCACCCACCTCCGGTTCCTTCCAGACGCGTCGATCTTCACCAACCTGTTGGTCAATCCTTCCGATCTGCGGACATGGTTGTTTGAGCTCGCCTGCTTCAACCCGGGGATGGCGGTGCATCTTCAAGGCGAGCGTCTCGATGCTCCGGCAGGCATGGTGTCCCTCGCGGAGGCATGCGCGGGCGGACCGCTCAAGGACGTTGTCCGCTTCGAGGCCGTACAGGAGGACATGGCGGTCTTCGGCGTGCTGGGCTGGCGAGGAGACGGCCCGGCGAAGGTCTGGAGCTTCTGCAACCAGCGAGAGACCCCGATGGGGGGCACCCATGTCGACGGTGCCAATCTGGCTCTCGAAGACCTGCCTGAGACGGGGCGGTGGCTGCTGCTCAACGTCCAGATCGCGTCGCCCTACTTCTCCGGTCAGCGTCGGGAGCGGCTGAAGAATGAGGAGGTGCGATCAGTCGTCGAGTCGGCCATCCGGTCTCACCGGATGTTCTCATAGAACCGGCGAAGGAACGCGGTGGGGACGCCCAGATCGTATAGTAGCGGGAACGCGTTCATGACGACGGTGTAGAACACCGGTCGGGCGAGGAACCGGCGCCCAGAGACCTGGACGCGGGCGCTCGCCCGACCGATGCGTCCACGCTGTCTCAGCCGACGGCTGAGGGCGAGGTCTTCCATCAGGTCGACCTCGGGAAATCCGCCGACGGCGTCGAAGACGTCTCTCCAGACGAACAGGGCCTGGTCGCCATACGGCGCCGAGGTATACCGGGATCGGACGTCGACGACGTGGAGCAGGTGACGCATCCATTGTCGGGGCGCTTCGGGGTCATCGATGACGGTCCAGGTGCGGAAGGCGCCGGCAACGACGCCGGGCTGGCGGAGGGTGTGCCGGATGTGGCCGACGGCGTCAGCAGGCAGCCGGACGTCGGCATGCAGAAACACCACGATCTCCCCGTGGGCCAGCCGGGCGCCGGCGTTCATCTGCCGGGCCCGGCCGCGGGGAGCGGTGAGGACGCGTGTGGGACAGCGGTGCTGGCGGACCCGGTCGAGGGTGCCGTCGGTGCTTCCGCCGTCAACCACGATCACCTCGTTGAGATCAGGGATCCCAGCCAGCGAAGTGAGCTGCGCATCGATCCGCGATGCTTCATCGAGGACCGGGAGGACCACCGAGACATGAGGCAGGCCGGGCATCCGCTCTGTTGAGGTTGGAGGACGGCCTGCTCTCTATCAGAGGAGCCAGGGCGGGGCCTCTCGGAGGAGCATGGCCAGGTCGGCGCGCTGCTCTTCGTCGAGGATCTCGTGAAGCGTCTTGAGAGCCGTGACCATGGCGTCGTGCATGGCCCTGGCGGAGGCGGCGCGTTGGGCGCCGGCGTCCGCCACCGCGTCGGCAGTGAAGGCGTCCAGTTCGAGCCCGGCGGCATAAGTGGCCATGGCGCGCCGGGCGTCGAGGGCAGCCTGCTCACGAGCGGTGCGCAGATCGCCCAGGATCGCAGCGACGCGCCGGAACTGATCTTCGCTCAGATCCAGCCGTCGGGCGAGGAAGCGCAGCGGACGTCGTCCGCCGAAGGGGCCGCCCCGCCCACGTCGTCCTGAGCCGGGTCGTCCTGAGCCGGGTCGTCCTGAACCGGGTCGCCCGTGATGGCGTCGGTGGTGATGCCGGTGTCCGTGGTGGTCGTCGAAGTCTTCAGGCATAGCAGGACGCCACCGTCGTCGGTGATGAAAGAACATGCGATTTTCTCCGTGCTCGCAGCCGAAGCCGCGGGGTCGATACGCGGGCCAGATGCCTCGCGCAGGATCAACCTACACACCCCGTCAACGGTCGTCCAGGTAACATCTCCGGGTGTCGGACAATCTGGACTTTCGAATCGATGAAACCAGGGGATCGGGCTTGGACATCAGGAAGCGTCTCCGAACGTCTTCCGCCTGCTGGGGGCAGCTGAGGGCCAGCAGCCCCGCATACTGACAGAACCGCTCGCGTCGGCTGCTCGGTCGCGGCGTCCACGGCGAGCGGGCGCCGCCAGGCAGCCGCCGACAGGAGGGGTGCGCGCTTTGATAAATCCGAGAGATGCTCCAATCCGTCAGCCCGGCGCGCCCCTCATCATGCCCGCGGAGCCACTGACTCCACTGGAAATACCGGGCGTAGTCGCCCAGCCCACCGGCCGCGAGCAGGCACTCCCGGGCAAGGTACAGATCCTGGACCGGCGCGGCGGACAGGTCCGTCTGTCCCTTGTCACACAGCGTCTCGACGAGCCGCCACTCTTCGCGAGCGGGGGCCGCCTGCCGGCTTGCCCACCATCCCTCCGCGAGGCGGTTGTGGAACGCTGCGGCAGACCAGAAGACTTCGAATCGCAGCCAGGCCCGCGGATCGTCGCGCAGTGTTCGGGCGGCGGCTTCGTACCGCCGTGGGGCTTCGGCGCACAACGATGCCCGGCGCGGATCATCCGCGGGCAGGCGGGCGCAGGCGACGCCGGTGACCAGCGCCCGCGCCAGCAGCCCCTCTCCGGTGCCAGCTTCCGCGGCGGTCTTCGTCAGCGCATCCGCAGAGGTCAGCCAGGCGTCGACGTGTTGTCGGCTGAAGCCGGTCAGGTGCCATCCTTGAGACCAGACCTGCGCGATCGCTTCGACGCCGAGGGTCGCCGGCGTCTCCCGGGCCGCCCGGGCCGCCCGGGCCGTCGCCCAGACGGTCTTCAGGCGCTCGGCGTCTCGGCTGGCGGCTGCGTCGGTGCGGATCAGCTGGAGCTGTCGCATCACCGACGCGGCGTCCTGATCGGCGGCGCGGCGCTGGGCGACGGTCCATCCCCCCAACCCGGTCACAGCGCCGATGCAAGCGATCGCCAGCAGGACCAGCACCATGAGGTCGAGCGGCCATCCCCGCGTCGGCGTCGGCGTCGGCGGCGGCGGCGCGATCTCTTCGGGCTCTGGCGGCGGCGCAGGGGAGAAGATGTCCACGAAGGCCTCTTCGGCCGCGGCGGCGAACGCCCCGGCGGAGGCAAACCGCTGCTCCGGGCGGACCTGCATGGCGCGCTCGACGATCTCAAGCAGAGCCGGCGGCGTATCCGGCGCCACCTGGACCAGCGGCGTATAGTCGCCCTCGGCGATGCGGCTCATGATGGTGAAGGTGTTGGGCCCGTGGAACGCCTGCCGGCCGCTCAACATCTCATAGAGGATGCATCCAAGCGCGAAAATATCGGTTCGCTCGTCAATCTTCAGGCCGCCTTCGACCTGCTCGGGGCTCATATAGCCCGGGGTCCCCATCCACTTGCCGGCTTTGGTCTTCAGCCGCCGCCGGTGTCCGACACGGGCTTCACCTTCTTCAGAGAGGTGAGCGACGCCGAAGTCGAACATCACCGGTCGCCAGCCGCCGCTTCGTGGCTGGAGCTTGATGTTGTCCGGCTTGAGATCCCGGTGCACGATCCCGGCGTCGTGGATGACCTGGACGCCGATGAGCACTGCGGAGAGGATCGCCCGGACCTCAGGGAGCGGCAGCGGCCCGTCGACGTCGGCGATCCGCTCTCCGAGCGTCGGACCGTCGAGGAACTCCATCACCAACCCGGCGATCCCTTCTACAGAGACGATGCCGATGACCTGGACGATGTTGGGGTGTTGGACCCGCGCCTGGATGCGGCCTTCAGCGAGGAACCGCTCCCGGGCCTCGGGGACTTCGATCAACGGCTCTCGGAGGACCTTGAGCGCGTAGACGCTGCCGAGGACGGCGTGTCGGACCCGATAGACGTTGGCCATCCCGCCGACGCCGATCAGGTCGATCACCTCGTAGTCACCGATCCGTTCTCCCGGTTCGAGCATGGCTTAAAACCAGTCCCAGCTGTCGACCATCCGACCATCCTGCAGCCGGCGGCCGATCATCCAGGCGTCGATGGTGGCGAGCAGCGCGGTGATGAGCGCCGAGGTGCCACAGGTGAACACGATCAGCGTCCAGTGGACGAGCATGATGAGCAGCCCTTTTCCGATCTGCCCGTTCATCAGCTGCCCCACCCCGGTCAGCAGGACCGTCGCGTTGAGCGCCGCCGCCATCCCGGGCGCAGCGTTCGGCCCGCCTGATCCCGAGAAGGGCACCGGCGTGGGCTGGGCCAGCTCCAGCTCCACCGACTCCAGCAGGGCGTCCAGCTCATTGTCCTGGTTCAGCAGGGCATCCAGCTCCTTATCGGCTGGGGTCATTTCATAGGCAAACGTCGGTTTTCCACGGGTTACCTCCGGCTGCGGTGCTGGCTCCGGTTCGGGAAGCGGCTCCATCTCTGGAGGGGGCAGCCGGGTGATCGCCTGTGAGAGCGTCGGGGGGACGGGGAGGGGACCGTCCTGGAGGGCAGACTCCAGGGCGTCCTGGAATTCTGCGGTGCTCTGGAAGCGTTCGTCGGGGTTCACAGCCAGGGCTTTGCGAATACAGGCGCCAAACGCGGGGTGGAGCTGTCCGACAGCCCGCAGCGGGAGATCCCCCTCCACGATTCGCTTCATCGTGATGTAGCGACTGGGGGCGTCGAAGACGACCTGACCGGTGAGGATCTCATAGAGGATGCAGCCCAGGGCGAAGATGTCGCTGCGGGCGTCGACCTCAGCGCCCTGGACCTGCTCGGGGCTCATATAGAGGATGGTGCCCATCTGAACGCCGGCTTCGGTCCGCCGCTTGTTGCCCTTGATCTGGGTGTTTGCCTGGACACGGGCGATGCCGAAGTCGGCCACCATCGGGCGGGGCCGGCCCCGCCCGTCGGTGCCCATCAAGATGTTCTCGGGTTTCAGGTCCCGGTGCACCACCCCGGCTTCATGCGCCATCCCCACCGCGTCCAGGATGGGCACGAACAGGGTCATCACGTCAGTGGGATCGGTGATCGGGCCCTGGTTGTGGATCCGCCCGTCGAGCGAGCCCCCTTCGACGAACTCCATCACCAGTCCAGGCACCGGGTCGGTGACGATATCGGTGACCGGGACGATGTTGGGATGGCGTAGCTGGGCTTGGATGCGGCCTTCGGACAAAAACCGGTTCCGAAGACCGGCCCGCGTCGCCAGCTCTGCGTTGAGCACCTTGATGGCGTGGCGGCTGTGGAGGCTGGTGTGCCGGACCTCATAGACGCTCGCCATCGCCCCGCTCCCCAACAGGCGGACGACCTCATAACGATGGTCGATCATCTCTCCCGGCTGAAGCATCGCTCTCCCTGACCCCCGCTACGCGCCGTGGCGGTGTAGCATTGCCGTTATCCTGACACACCCGCCGATGCGCCACCGCTCTGCAGTCAGGATGATCGATCCGTATCCGCTCACCCTGCGGTGGCAGCGCCGGGGAGATGACGCCGGCGGTCTCTGTGCCGCGTCACCCGCCTGGCCCTGTGATATTCGGGATCGTTGTGGTCGTGCTCATGGGCCTCTGAGGCGGGGAGGGGTCAGCCATGACCCAGGGCCCGGAGGACGCCCGGCTTGTCCGGCCCCACGTCGAGGACGTCTCTGGGGGTGCAGTTCTCGCAGCCGTAGGGGCATTTGCAGCTGGCGAGGATGGAGACCACCCAGCGGAGCACGTCGCGGACCACCAGCGGGCGCATCGCCTCTGCGGCGCCCATGCCCAGGATGAACCGGTCGATGGCCAGGATTCCCGCGGGCATATCCTGGTAGAAGCCCGGCGGGGTGGGGAAGACCTCCAGGTCTTCCTCTGCGGCGAACAGGTGGGCCACCAGCACGCCATCGAAGCTCCGAGAGAGGTGGTACAAGGCGTTGTGGGCGATGTCCTGCTCGAAGAACACCCCACGGACCCGGGTGCGGTATCGCGCGGTCACCGCCTTGTAGCGTTGCTCCGAGCCATCGGAGCGGCGGAAGCCGGAGACCTGCTCGGTCACGGACGCTTCGAAGGTGGCCATCCGGAACGCCAGCGAGCCGTCCCGGTACTCCTGTGGTGCCTCAACCAGCATCGGATCGCTGGCGTCGATGGTCAGGTGCGGCCGGGTCAGCGGCTGGGTGGAAGACACGGGCTCGACCAGGATCTGCGCGCGCTTGACGTCGTAGCTCTGGGCGGGGACCTGGTATCGATCCTCATTTACGGCGAAGACCCGACCGGGGTAGTAGCGGGTCGCTGCGCAGACTGCGTCGACTTCTGCCAGGGTGACGCCAGAGCTGGCGTGGCGGATGGACACGACCCGGCGGGTCACCGTGTTCCGCAACGGCTGCGCGTCGGCGTCTGACTGAATCGGCGCCAGCGGCACCCGCGTCAGCCGCCCCTGGTGACGGCGCACCGCGTGGCGGGCCGGGGTGAAGTCTCGGCCCAGCACCTCATCCACCAGCGAGCGGCCGAACACCCCCTCCAGCGCCGGCAGCGACTGGTGCCCCTCTCGAAGCGAAGCCTGAAGGTGGGTCTTCGCGACGAGTCGGTTCGCCGAGCCGAACAGCGGCTGCGGCGGCTTGAGCAATTGGTTTTTGTGCAGCCCGAGCAGGTTCTGATCGCGGGTCAAGAACCGGGTGACCGGGTTGTCTGCCAGCCCCCACAGCGCATCGTGCTTATCGCTGTCGGAGCGGGGGATTCGGTTGTTGAGCGCGCGGAACGAGGCGACCAGCCACGCTTCGTTCAGCGCGCTCGCCGAGGCCTGTCCAGCCAACGCGACGTCGCGGATCAGCCGGACCTGTCCGCCCCAGATCTCAACGCCCCGTTGCCCGAACAAGCCGGTCGGATCGCCGACGGAGACCGACGCCCTGGCTTCGACGATGGGCTCCGCGGCGCGCTTGACCCACGGCGGCCCGGGCTGTTGGCGGAACTTCGTCTCGGCCAGCCAGACCCCGACCTCGGCGCTTGCCTGGGCGCCCAGCGGAACTTCGCGCATCGGGATGCCGGGAAAGGCCCGCTCGATCATCGCCCGGGTCGCCTCACCGCCGAAGCCGGTCGCCAGGATGGACCACCGCGCCTCGACGGTCTGCATGGCGAGGCCCAGCCGCTGCAGGGTGAACAGCCGGTGGGTCACCATCAGCGCGTCGCCGCGGTCTGCTTGACTGAGAACGAGCAACCCGATGTTTCGCGCCCAGGTCGCCCCGGTGCCGTCCAGATCGCCGGCCAGCGCCCGGATCCCTTCCGCGGACAGCTGGTCGACGTCCAGAAATGCTGCCGCGGGCATCCGCCCACCAGCGAAACATCGGGTTGCTCGTTCTCAGTCAAGCAGACCGCGGCGACGCGCTGATGGTGACCCACCGGCTGTTCACC
>JBCBLB010000059.1:0-22441 GCA_038520555.1 Myxococcota bacterium
CCAACATTGTCGCGGCCACCGGTGGCTACATCAACGGGTGAGGACACGGAGTGGGGGCGGATCGCGCGGTGGCGGCCACTCCAGGGAGCTTCGGGAACGGAGTGCAGAGAGGAAGGACATCCCCAACATGGTGCATCGTCGTCTCCAGATTGATGAGACCGGTTTATGGATACTTTTTTCGATCGAATCTTCAAAAGAGCAGGAAAGAAACGAAGAGTTGTTGAGGAGGACTTACCCGATGAGCATGAAGGGTTCGACACATCTCGTCAGTGTTGGAGATGCCAATCGATTGCGTGTGTTGGAGACGATCCTCGACATCTCTGAGATCGGTACATGGGCCTGGTCTGGCGATGAGTTTGACTTTGATGCCCGATGTCAGGAGGTTATCGGCTATCCATCGGCTCCCTGCCGGCTGCCGTATCTCGCGCTGTTGGAGATGACGCACCCCGAAGATCGGGCCATGCTGCGGGCGGCGTTGCTGATGGTGCGGTCGGGCCGGGCGCGGCAGATAAAGCGTGAGGTTCGCCTTCAAACTCCGGTCAGCGCCTGGAAGTGGATCGAGATCCGGGCCGGGCTGAGCGAGGATGAGCAGACCGTCCATGGCATCTTCCGGGATATCGCCGCCCGGAAGATGGCCGAGTACGAGAGCGTTCGCCTCGGGCGGGAGCTGTCAGATGTCATCGAGAGCATCCCCGGCTGTGTGTATCGGAGCTCCTACGATCAGCACTGGAGCACCCTGTTCGTCAACGAAGCCTTCGAGAACCTGACCGGCTATTCATGTAAAGAAGCCCGCGATCAGCGGCTGTCTATCCGACAACTGGTTTACTTTGAAGATCTGCCCCATTACCTGAAGGCGATCCAGGACAGCATTGATGCCGATCGTCCCTATGACATCCGGTACCGGCTCCAGACCTGCAGCGGTGAGCTGAAGTGGATCTATGATCGCGGGTGTGGCGTGCGCGATGGGATCAACCAGCAGGTCACTCAGATCGCCGGGGTGATGATGGACATCACCGCCACCCACGCCCAGGAAGAGCAGATCCGATTGTTCGAGAGCGTCCTCTCGAACACCAATGACAGCGTGCTCATCACCGAGGCGGAGCCGTCCAGAGAGCTCGGTGGGCCGCGGATCTTATGGGTGAACCAGGCGTTTATGGAGGAGACCGGCTACACCCTTGAAGAGGTCGTGGGCAGGACGCCACATTTCCTGCAGGGGCCGGAGTCTCCACAACAACCGCTCGCAACGATCCGTGAAGCGCTACGGAATTGGGAACCGGTAGAGGTTGAGGTCCTCAACTACCGAAAGGATGGTTCGCCCTTCTGGTCTGAGCTGAGTATCGCTCCCATTGCCGATGAGAGCGGCTGGTTCACCCACTGGGTCTCCGTCCAGCGCAACGTCACCGCGCGCAAGCAGGCCGAGCGTGAGGCGCAGGCGCGCACCGAGGCGC
Organism: Myxococcota bacterium; assembly: GCA_038520555.1. Lineage (GTDB taxonomy): Bacteria > Myxococcota_A > UBA796 > UBA796 > UBA796 > JBCBLB01. The sequence continues at coordinate 1,449 of JBCBLB010000059.1, forward strand.
TCCGAATCGCGCGTGACGCGGCAGAGGCCGGAATGAAGGCCAAGAGCGCCTTTCTGTCCACCATGAGCCATGAGATCCGTACCCCCCTCAATGGAGTCCTGGGGATGGCCTCTCTGCTCGAAGATACGAGTCTTGACGCCGAACAAAAGGAGTTTGTGGACACCATTCGGGCCAGCGGTGACACCCTCCTCGCGGTGCTCAACAACATCCTTGACTTCTCCCGGTTTGAGGCCGGGCACGTCGAACTTGAACTGCAACCCTTCGATCTCGTCGAGTGCATCCAGGCCGTGCTCCAGATGGTGTCGGCGGACGCCCGGAAGAAGTCGCTGCGTCTACAGTATGTGATCGACCCTGACGTCTCGACGATGAGGGTGGGGGACAGCACCCGACTCCGGCAGGTGCTGCTGAACCTGGTCAGCAATGCCGTAAAGTTCACCCTTGAGGGGGAGGTGGTCCTCTCCGTGCGGCGCGGTGAAGGTGCGGATCGGCTGGTGTTTTCAGTGCGGGACTCTGGGATCGGCATCCCCGCGGACCGGCAAGAGAACCTGTTTGAGGCCTTTAGCCAGGTCGACGCCTCCATCACCCGACGGTTCGGCGGGACAGGGCTCGGGCTGGCGATCTGCCGGCAATTGGTCGCGCGGATGGGGGGGGAGATCGTTGTGGAAAGCCGCGAAGGGAAGGGGAGCACCTTCACCTTTACCGCGCAGCTGCGACCCCATACCGTCGCAGAGACGCCATCGCAGAACAGCGCCCAACGCAGCGATGGGGCAGCGGTCCATCCGCCGGATCCAGAGACCGTGATTCCCCTCAGGCCCCGGCTGGCCGTGCTCGTCGTCGAAGATCATCCCGTCAATCAGAGGGTCATCGACAAGCTGCTGGTGCGTCTTGGGATCCGGGCGGACATGGTCAGCAATGGGGCCATGGCCATGACCCGCGTCCGCGAGAAACACTATGACCTCGTTCTGATGGATATGCAGATGCCGATCATGGACGGCATCACCGCGACCAGAGAGATCCGCAACAGCCTCGATGAGTCCAGACAGCCCGTGATCGTTGCCCTCACCGCAAACGCCTTCGCAGCAGATCGGATCCGCTGTATGGAAGCCGGTATGGACGGCTTTATGACCAAGCCGGTCCGCTTGGAGAGCATGGCACAGGTGGTCGACGCCCTCATTGACAAGGAGCCTCTCCCCGTCAGGTTCCAGATGCTGGAGAACGCAGCGGGTCAGAGATGAGGAGGGCTGCGGCTCACCAGCTCTCGATCGTGACCGGGGCGTAGCGGGCGACCACCATCGTCGGTGGGGTCTCAAACAACGCTTCGATGGCCCGCAACAGCTCTGTGGCCGCGTCGGTCTGATCGTTGCCCAGTCCGACCATCGCAGCGTTTCCAGTGTCACGAACCTCCAGGCCGCGTGCCCGTGCGGCGGCGAGGTATGGCGGCGCTGTCGGAAGGTCCCGAAGGCCGCGGATCAGCTGGAGCACGAAGGGGCCATCACCCCGCCGCGAGACCCAGAGCTGCCGCGGATCGTGGAAGGTCTCGACCGAGATGCATTCCATGCTGCCGCTCGCCAGGTGGTGGAGGCCGCGCTTGAGGGAGCGGGTGTCGAGCGTGTCCTTCACCTCATCGATGACGACGGCATCAATGCCTTGGGCGATCAGGTGTGCGACGAACGCGCGGCTCCAGTGCTGGGCAAAGGAGATGGCGGCGGCTTTCGGCTGATACTCCCAGCGGGGGGCGAGCTGAGCGCCCCCATCCACCACCGTGGCTTCACCAGCCGTGATGAGGCGGGCCGACCAGTCGGCGTCGGTGATCACGATTCGGGAGTGTCCGTTGGGCTCCGGGCTGTCGCTGGCGTCGCTGGCGTACCAGCTCATCGCAGCGAGATCGCCTGCGCGCTTCGCGGCATTGAGCAGTTGTTGGATGGTCATCGGATTCGTCATACCTTCCCAGAGCCTATCACTTGCAACAAGCGTCGATGGACCTCTTGGAGCGGTTTTCCGTATGGAAAAAATCGTCACCGCGGACCGAAGACGATGTACGCCGGGTCGTTTCGGTTATCGATGAGCTGTTCACGTTAACCTCAACGTATGAGCACCCTCCCCGATCCTCACACGTTGACCTTTGACGTGCTGATCCCAGCAGACGCGCAAGAGGTCGTGACCCGCACCGATGATGACGGCGTCAAGCAGGCCTCTGTGTTCTCGCTCGGTGGGCAGCGGCTCGCCTCGGTGGTGTGGGGGGAAGACGGCGTGCTCGGCAGCTTCACCACTGCGCGCTGGCGCATCGAGCTTCATGACAACGGGATGCCCCGCTACGCTGCGCCGCTGGTGGATGGGAAGATCCACGGCCAGACCGTGCAGTGGACGCCACAGGGAGAGCCGCTCTCTGTCTGCACCTTCAAACATGGCACCGGAGTGGACTACTGGTGTGACCATGAGACCGGCGCCCTCGCTGAGGAACACCCGCAGGTCGACGGGCGCCCCCATGGCATCGAGCGGTGGTGGTCAGAAGATGAGAACGGACCTTCGGTGTTCCATGAGCGTCACTGGTACCATGGCATGGTCCATGGCATCGAACGATGGTGGGTCGATGAAAGCGAGGCGCCCGATGCCGGCTATCCAAAGTTCTTCATCCAGAATGAAACCGTCGATCGAGAGAGCTATCTGCGCGCCGCCAGGGATGATTCGACCCTTCCGCCCTGGCGCGCAGCGGATGATCGGCCGCATCGGGCGCTCCCAACCGGGTTTGCCCGATTGATCGTTCGCCCCCGGGCCTGGGACGGTGAGGATTGAGATCGGCCCTCACCGCGTCGTGGCGGCCGAAGACGCTCTCTGCAAAACGTGGGTCATGTCATTTCGTCTCAAGAAACCCGATGGGTGCGACCGTGTCCCCGTTGTACCGGATGACGACAGGCTTATCTGTGTCCAGGCTTCGACGGCCAGCCTCAAGGATTGCAGTATTTTGCAGGGTTGAACATGCAGTGGGCAAGCGCTGGTTGAGTGACGCGAGCGTCTGCGTTCTTGCGCGCAACTCAGCGACGGCTTCAACGAAGACGGCGATGCCGCGGTATCCATATCCGCTCTGGCCAACGAACTCGCCGTCTTGTGGCTCGTATCGCATATACAGTGGGTTGAGGCTGCGCAATCCGATGCCGGTTCGCGCCAGTTCATACCCGCGGTGCGCCTGATCGACCCGCACCTCGCCGCCATGACAGAGGCAGAAGAATCGCTGCTGTGAGTGGACCTCAGCCTCGGGCGCCGTCCATGAAGCGGTAAACACCGATGTCGCGGGGGCGTCGATGTCACAGTGGGTCCAATCGACCAGCAGCGTGATGGTGTCCTCGATCGGGCGCCCCAGCTGCTGTGCGCCGAGCCCCGCGGCGCGCGAAGCCGTGACCCGCTCCGGGCGCCCCCGCCCCGCCATCATCCAGCAGAGCAGATCGATGTGGTGGGCGTTGAGGTAGTAGCTGATGTCGCTTTGGATCCCTGCCCATCGCTGAAAGGTTCGGAGCTGTTTGAGGGGCTGGCTCATATAGGCAGAGAAGAAGCCCAGCGGACCCAGCGTTCGCATCCGCGCCCGTGCGTCCGAATAGATCGGGTCGAACCGCTTGTGCTGCTCGACCATCACCAAGACACCGCTTCGCGCAGCGGCGGCGATGATCGCCTGGTGCTCGTCGAGGCGATGGACCAGCGGCTTGACGACGAGGGTGTGCAGTCCAGCCTCGATCGCGGCCAGGGTCATCTCGGCGTGAAGGTGATCCGGGGTCACCACCATCACCAGATCGCCCGGCGTCATCGCGGCGATGGCGCTTCGCCACATGTCCTCATCGCGGGCGCCATCGGCGGGCAGGGTGCGCAGGCTCGACGCGTCGAGCCCAGCGTAGCGTGCGGTGATCTGCTCGGCGAGGTGTTGTCGGATGGCGGGGAGCCGCGCGCCATCGCGTCCGCAGAGGGTGATCTCTCCGAGCTGCCCCTGCCGTGCGAGGTCGAGGAGCACGAGGGCGATGACGCCGGCGCCTTTGTCGGAGTCCACCGGTGCGTCCGGGCCCATCCCGGTGACATATTCGCCGGTCCCCAGCACCAGGACGTTCGGCGGGCTCAACCCAGCACCCGATCGGTATAGGCGTTCGCGAAACGCCGCTCGGGATCCAGGGTGTCCCGAAGCGCTTGGAAGTCGGCCCACCGCGGATAGCGGGGGGCGAGGTCTGCGGCCTGGAGACCGAAACGCTTGGCCCAGTGCGGTCTGCCGCCGAAGCGGGTCATGATGTGCTCATAGTCAGCGAAGTATGCTTCATGTTCTGGGGTGGCGCCATAGGGCATGTAGGCGATGATGCCGATATAGCAGCTGTCCTGCTGGTAGCAGGGGCTCATCCAGATCTCATCGCCGGCGACGAAGCGGACCTCGATCGGCAGGTGCACCTTGTAGCTGTTCTGTGCGATCGTCTTGAGGAGCGCTGCGATCGCGGCCTGGGTATGCGCGACCGGGATCGCCCACTCATCGACGTACTGTTTGAACAGACAGTCGAAGGTGAACTGATCGAAGGCGTCCCCCCGGGACGTGCGCGCTGAGGAGAACAGGGTCCGTCGGTACCATCGGTTGATGGCCGGCACCAACGCCGGCGCGCCGACCCCCACCCGCAGCAACGCTTCGAAGAGGTAGTAGCCGATCAGTCGCTCACGTCCCCACGCCGTCAGCCGGTCGCGCCAGGTCAGAGACGGCCGCGCGCCCGGTCCGGGGGGAAGGCGGCTCGCGCGCCACTCCCAGCTCTGATGGCAGTGTGGGAAGAGCCAGAGTCGATAATGATCTTCCTGCAGCCGGTCTTCCAGTCGCTCCATGGCAACGTCGAGGGCGACGGGGCCTTCTTCGACGGCGAGGTCGAAGGCCGGGGCGACCTCCAGCTCGAAGGCCAGGTGCACGCCGAGGGCGCCCAGGCTGCAGCTGACACCGGGGAGGCGGGGGTCGTCTTCATCGATCCATTCCCGCTCACCCTGCGCAGTCATCAGCTCTGTGCCACGGATCCAGGTGGGCATCACCCCATACGTCAAGCCGGTGCCGTGGGTGGCCGTGGCCATCGCGCCGGCGAGGGTCTGCTCCGCGATGGAGCCCAGGTTGGGGAGGGCGAGGCCGAACATCGTCAAGCAGCGGGCGAGGTCGTCGAGACGAACGTTGCCCTGGGCCCGCACCCTTCGCCGATCCGGATCGACGTGCAACACCCGGTCGAAGGCGTGGAGCAGGATCAGGTGATCGTCGCTCATGGCGACATCGCTGGGGGAGTGGCCAGAGCCGAAGATGCGCGCCCGCCCCCCGGCGTCTCGCACCCTGCCGAGGGCATCGGCGAGGGCTGTGGCGTCCTGGGGGCGGTGCACATGGCGGGGAGAGCAGGAGAACTGGCCGGCCCAATTGTGCCAGGTCGTTTGAGCAGACAGATCGGTGGTGTGCATCGGCTATCGAACGCTGACTTCGCCCGGAGGCAGGTGGAGGGCCCGGAGCAGCTGCGCAGCGCGCGCGTCTTTGCTGGCGAGCTTCTGCTCATGGTAACGGCGGCGGGTCGGATCGGCCCACTGCGTGTGCCAGACCACCCCCGGGGCGGGCATCAGGATCGCTTCCAGCGAAGGATCGAGGTGTTGCAGCAGGCTGATGGCGCCGGCTTCTTCCATTCCGCCGTCGAACTCGGGCAGCAACGAGTCCGCGGTCATCGGGAAGCCGAACCGCCCCAGGTAGTCGAGTCGCCACAGCGCCAGGGTGTTCCATGGGCAGTTGAGCCCCCTCAGCGTCATCCGACCCTTCTCTGGACCGTGTCGGTCAGACATCCGCGCCCCGACCACGATCGCCTGCGTGTTGAGGGCGCCCCGCATCTCTGCGAGGCCCGCGGCGCTCAGGGAGACCTCGACGCTTTGGAGCAGCAACGTCTCTGCCTGCAGCTCGACGGCGCGGCTGACGATCGCGTTGCTGGCAGCAGAGAAGCTGCGCCAGGGGTGGACCGGCAGGACCTCCAGCCGCTCGGCGAGGTCGGACAGACCATCCGATAAGATCCCTTCCAGGCCGACCTCCGTCGCGATCACGGCATAGCCGCCCAGCCGAAGCGCGTCCTCTGCCCAGCTGCGGATCCGCGATACATCGACCCGATCCCGGCTGAACCGCTGGTGGAACCGGGTCGCAACCACCAACGTCGGCTCGGACAGTGGTGTCGTCAGGGTGGACTGATAAACCACGTGCTCCCCCATTAGAGCCCTTCCTCACCCGATTCAAGCGCACGCATGCGCGCTGGAGACAGCGGGAGGTAGCGGGCATGTTCCAGGACAAACCAGCGGGCGTTGTCGATGTCGAACCGGCGCCCGGCGAGCGCTTGCCGAGAGATCTTCAGCGTCGCGGTCGTCTCGTGTCGCTCGGCCATCACACACAACAACCGGGGGATCGACCAGGGCGCGAGGTGCCGCCCCAGCCGCGCCGCCAGATCCCCCGGCGAGAAGGCGAAGGCGGCGGAACGCGGCCGCACAGAGCCGACGCCCACAGCGCCGCTGACCGAAGGCAGCGCCATGCCATAGACCACGACCTCGTCAAAGTCACCGCTGGCCACCAGCGCGGCTTCAACCTCGCTCGCGGACACGTTCTCGCCTTTGTATCGAAACCCGTCGCCCAGCCGCTCGATGAACGTGAAGAAGCCCTCTGCGTCCTCACGGAGCCGATCGCCAGAGCGCCACCACACCTCGCCCGATATTGGATCCTCAACCCGCTTCGCGGCGTCGTAGCGGTGGTCCCAGTAGCCCGCCCACCCCTCCTCACCGATGCGGAGCCAGATCTCACCGGCCTCCCCAACAGGCACGGTCTCACCGTTCTCATGTACGAGGCGCACCCCGTCCCGATCCCGGTGGCCGGGAGGGAGGTAGCCACAGGCGCCTTCTCGACCCATCCAATTGGTCAACGCGCCCGCAGGCATCTCCGTTGCGCCGTAGTGTTCGACGACATGCCGGATCCCCCAGCGGTCCAGCGTCGGACGCCAGAGCGCGCCGGTCAGCCCGTTCCCGAACACCACCCGCAGACCGATCTGATCGTCGCCGACGCGGGGAGGACTGTTCAGAAGATACCGCCACAGCTCTCCGATATAGACCATCGCCGTGCACCCACACCGCTCGATGTCTTCACGGAAGGCAGACACCGAGAACCGGCGCCGGACCACCGCCCGCCCGCCAGATTCGACGACCGCAGCGAACGCGACCGCGAGCGCGTTTCCATGACACAGCGGCAGCGGGATGTAGCAACGATCGGTCGCAGAGAGCTGCGCCCGCAGCGCCCAGGCCACGCCCGCTCCGATCAGCCGCCGATGCGGGAAGCGTGCGCCTTTGCTCGGACCGGTGGTGCCGCTGGTGAAGATGACCGCCGCCGTATCATCGAGCGAGCGGCCTTCAACCGGCGCCGCGCCAACGAACGGCGCCGTAGAGAAGAGAACCGTCGTTGAGATGGTCTCGACACCGTCGATCGGATCGCCGAGCACAACCCAAACACCTGTCCGCTCGGCCAGCAGCGCATGGCGGGCGGCGGGCTCGCGGGGGTTGAACAGGATCGCCGGCACGCCTGCGCGGGTCAACCCGATGACCACAGCCAGGATCGCCGCGCCGTTGGGCAACAATACCCCCACCGCCGGTGCGGGGTGGGCAAGCGCCCAGGCGGTGACCCGGCGGCTCAACGCATCGAGGCCGGCATAGGTATACTGCGCGCCCGTCTCTACCTCTTCGACCACGATGCGCGATGGATGGCGGGCGACCGCCGCGTCCCAGATCGCCGACCAGGAGCGCACATCATCTGACACCAACGCCGACCACCGCGTCGCCTCTGTCTCTGCCAGCGCCCGATATCGCTGCTCGTTCTCAGTCAGCTGCTCGTTCTCCGTCATCAGGGAGCGCCCCGGTACACCACATAAGGTGCCTCTATGGCCTTCTTCCGCGTCTGTCGTCCGAACACGACCAGACCTGGACGATTCGTCGGTGCCTCTAAGGCGCGTTCATCAATTGACAACAATAAACGCGTATTTTAATGAAGCGCAGGTCCAGCATGAGACCGAAACTTCACCAAATTGTCCGGTTTCTCAACGGGAGCTGCCCCAAAGAGGCGGACCGGTGTCCCATCGCCGGGTCAGGGCTTCTATCATGGCAAAACGATGACATGGGACGCTACAACCGTCATCCCACAGGAAAGGAGAGGGGATGCAGCTAGAAGACTGGAACGATCTGCGCTTCATCCTCGCCGCACATCGAGAGGGCAGCCTGACCGGCGCCGCACGGGCGCTTCGGGTCGATCAGACCACCGTGAGCCGACGGCTGCGTGCCCTCCAAAAGCGCGCCGGGTTTGCCCTGTTTGAGCGCCTGCGCGGTGGTGTGCTGCTCACGCCAGCAGGGGCCGCGTTCGTCGAGGCCGCCGAAGAGATGGAGCGCAAGATCCACGACCTTGAGCGGCGCACCCTCGGCGCAGAGCCGCCCCTTGAGGGCGCGCTCCGCATCACCCTCCCCGAGATCCTCGCCGCCGCATGGGTCGATGTCTTCGTTGACTTCAAGACCCAATTCCCTGGCGTCGAGCTGACGGTGACCGCCCTGGATCGGATCGTCAACATCACCCGCCGTGAGGCCGACATCGCGATCCGATACGTCGACTCGCCGCCAGAGCATCTCGTCGGACGTCGGGTCTGCCAGCTCGCGCTCGCCACGTTCACCGCGCCCGATGTCGCCGATCCAGGCGCGCTGCCCTGGATCGGGTGGGAGGCCGATGCGTTGACCGATCGGGTGTTCACCACCTGGAGGGCCAAACACGATCCAGCGGGCGCGACCCTGATCCGGGTCGACAGCTTTCATGTCCTGGTCGAGGCCGTTCGACGTGGGCTGGGGCGGGGGATCCTGCCCTGTGGGGCTGCTGATCGGATGCAGGGGCTCAAACGGGCATCTGGGCCCGACTTCCAGATGCCGCTGTGGCTGCTCACCCACGAGGATCTGCGGAAGGTGCCGCGGGTGCGGGCGCTGTTGGATCATCTGAGCGCATGGTTTGAGCTGCACCGCGATCAGCTTGAGGGACGGTGATCCTGGCCTGTATTTGTGCAGGTTTTTAATGCAGAGACACGGATGGTTCTGGGAAGCGTGCAGGCGTAGATTCTGAGTGCCCAAACGCAACGGAGCCTGCATCATGGAAATCAGCAAGAGCATCCTCATCAACGCACCCATCGCCCGGGTCTGGGAGATCCTCGCCAACGACTACGCCGACGTCGGGAGCTGGACCGCAGCCATCAACAACAGCCAGGCCATCGACGGGGACCGCCTCCCCGGCGCGCCGACCTATGGCCGCGTCTGCGAAACGCCCGACGGCGTCTTCAAGGAGCGCATCACCGAGTATGACGAAGATCGCCATGTGCTCGCGTACCTCGTCGAGGAAGGGCTCCCCTTCTTCGTTCGCCAGGGCGGAAACACATGGTCCCTCTCATCCGTCAACGGCGGCAAGCAGACCCGGGTGCAGATGGAGATGACGTTCCTGATGCCCTGGTTGATGGAGAAGATGATGGGTCCCATTCTGCGCAAGCAGATGAGCAGGGCCGCCCATATCTTCACCGATGACCTCAAGGTATATGCAGAGAGCGGAGCGGTCTCCTCTCGAAAACGGGGCGTGGCGTGATTTCGCTCCCGCGCTGGCTCCGACGCGCCCCTCGCGTCGGACGCCGAACGCACACCATCTGCCAGGACCCCTGCCCAGTCGCCTTCATCGTGGGGTTGCATGGATACGGCGCCGATGAGCGACAGATCGCATCGCTTGTGCCCCTCTCCCTCGACGCGCCGGTCCGGTATCTCGCCCCCAGAGCGCCCCATCCCATCCACGGTGGCGGATATGGCTGGTTTCCCATCGCGAACCCCGCGGAAGGGCCGACCGCTGATCCGGCGGAGGTCGCGAAGAGCTGCCAGGCCCTGCTCGATTGGATCGATGCCGAGGCCCATGGGCTGCCGGTGGTGGTGGTCGGCTACAGCCAGGGCGGGAGCATGGCCATGGAGATGGCGCTTCGTTTCGGCGATCGATTTGCAGCGATCGCGGTGATGGCGGGAGCCCTGCTGACCCGACCGCCGCCTGTCTCGAACCATGATCTGCGACCGCTGTTTTTTGGCTATGGACGCCGTGATCCGCTCATCGACCCGGCGCGGCGCGCAGATGACGTTGCGATCCTCCGTGCGCGCGGGTGGATTGTCGAAGACCACACCTACAACATCGGCCACGTCGTCAGCGCTGCAGAACGCCGCGATCTGATGCGATGGCTCAATCGTTCACTCGTCCGCAATGGACACTTCAACCCAACAGGAGAGCATCATGCCCACCGTTAAACTCACCGTCCCACCGAACGCATGGACCAAAGAAGAAAAAGCCCAGCTCGTCGCTCGTCTCACCGCTGCCGTCGCCGATACGGCGAAGGATACAGGCAAGGGCGACATCACCCAGTTCGTCGGCGTGCAGATCGAAGAAACCGCCGAAGGCGGCTATGCCATCGGCGGAAAGGTCTTCGGCTGATCGATTCGATTCGGTGGTCCTGGCCCCCAGAGCAAAGCCATCGGCTCTCTGGAGGGCCCTCTTTCGAGGGTCGGTGCGACTCAGGCGAGTTCGCTGACCGCGTCGGTGCTGCCCACGGACGCTTCGAGGTCTTCGGGCTTGTCACCGCAGCCGAAAGCAGCCATGGACAGTGCGGCGAGGACGAGAAGGTTACGGATGGTCGACATGTCTTGATCTCCCTGAGGTGAGTGAGGCGTCTTGTCTGCCTCATCGCTTCCCAACGGGAGATCTCAGAGATCCGGATCAAGATCTGGTCTTCTTTTTATCCGGTGTATGCCCTACTCCTCTGAGCAGTCGCCGGGGAGGCCGTCGCCGACGTCCTGCTCACACCACCACGACTTCTTTTGAGAGAACGGTCCAGCGAACGGATCCACATCCATCTTGTCCGGCGTCTCCAACCCCAGGTGCAGGTGCGGCGCAGTGGAGTATCCGCTGGAGCCGACCCGGCCCAGCAACGCCCCCCGGTCGACGGTCTGTCCGACCTCAACCATCGCAGAGTCCTGCATCAGGTGGACGTAGTCTGTGGTGTAGCCGTTGGCGTGTGTGATGATGATGACGTTGGGGATCATCGGATACCCGTCACAGTCCGGCTCGAAGGTGCTCAGATCCAGGCGGCACCGATCGTAGTTGCCATCGATGACCCGGGTGACGACCCCCGGGGCCGCAGCGATCACGGTCGCGCTGCCAGCGTCCATGGCCTCAAACCCGCCGATCAAATCAAAGTCGGAGCCGCTGTGCCCGTCATAGCAGTACGGGAAGCTCTCCCCTTCAAAATTGGCGCAGATCCCCCGGTTGATGCTCTCATAATCATCCGGGTCATGATCCATCCCCATGACGCGGTCATACATCATCTCCCGCTCAAGGATGGGAAACGACAGCAGGAGAGGCGCGTCCGTATCCAACCTGTTCAGATCGGCTTCTGAACATCCGACCCCCATCATGGCCAACACAAGGGCACAAGCCACCGTTTGAAGGCGAGCGTTTGTGGGGAGGGTCAGACAGGCGACAGATCGGTTCATGGAGCGTCTCAGTCAGGTTCATCGTATCCCAACGGAGGATGGACTGATCTTGGATCATTCGAATCGCCATCCGCCGATGTGGGACGCGGGCCCTTCAACCCCTCGGGGATCTTCAGCCGATCGATCTGCCGCTCAGGGGGCGCGCTCTTGTTGTGTTCGATGATGCGGTTGAGGATGCCCCTGCGGTTGTCGGACTTCTTGACGTCGATCCCGACATCCTCGGCGACCTGTTTCAGGATCTTCTTTGGGATCAGCTTGACGAAGCTGTCTCGGCGAGCGATCGCGGGGCTCATGGCGAACAGATACGCAGTCGTCGGAAATTTGGCTCTGTGGACCTGGATGGCGTCTTCCTGGATGGGGTGGGGACTGGTCATGAGCGCCTGGAAGCCGACATCTTCATCGCCGATGTAGCCGCCGATGGTCAGCCGCTCCAGCCGGGACAACCCTGGCCATTCTGCCAGCCGCTTCCATCCTGGGGCCTGGAGCGTCGGTCCCTCCAGCTCAAGGACGGTCAGGGCGCAGTCCTCTCCGAGTCGGTTGAGGATCGTGTCCAGCTCTATGGCTGTGATGAGGGTGCCCTCCAACCCCAGGGAGCGGAGCCGGGGAAGGTCGACGGCGTCGAGGATCTGGAGGACCGTCTTCGAACGGAGCCGCGTGTTCAAGAAGAGGTGCTCGATGTTCTGGACCGCCGGTATGTCTGCCCCGTCGAGGTCGACATCTGCCCAGGAAGAGGTTCGTAGGTTCAGCCACGTCAGCCCGGTCAACCGTGGCGAGGTGAGCACCGCCCGCACCCCTTCCCCGCCGCCCCCGCTTCCGCCGAGCCCGAGGCCGGTCAGGTTGTCTGCCACTGGCGCGTTTACGATCGCCTTCACCCCAGCTGTACCGATCTTGCAGCTGTCAAGGTCCAGGTGCGTCAGCGCGTTCAGCCCGTCTCCGTCGAGCAGAGCGCGGACGCCTTCGACGCCTTGAAAACAACTGTGGAGGGTCAGATGCTGGAGGTTTGGGAGGGCGGCGATGATCTTCAGTTGTGGAATGCTCAGCTCAGCCCATCGAAGCTCCAGACCGATCAGGTCGGGCGGAAGCGCTTCGAGGACGGGATCGAGGCTCCCCCGTGCGGGGGTGACCGCTGAGGAGATGCCGTTCATCGTCATGGAGACATATTTGATCGATTCACTTTTCAACAGCCGTGGAAGCAGCTCCATATATTCGGCGTTCCATGAGTTATCCCATAGGGATGGGAAGAGGGCCCTGATGTCGGCTCGCAACCCCGCGATGGTGCTGGGGTACGGCGCACGCTGTCGGTCGGGCCATCCGCCTGCATCGAGGGCGGCGGCGAGGGCTTTCACCTGCATCTCTGTAGGGGGCTCACGGTGGCACCGGATCCCCCAATACTGGAGCCGATGGTTCGGAGAGGTGGGACCCTTCAGCGCCTCTTCGAGCGACTGACGAAGCCTGGGCGGCCAGGGTTTGGCCTGTTCAATCAGCGCGTTTAGTTCAGGGTGCTCTTCCAGCCGCGCGTCCAAGTCCATGGTTCACCTCGAATATCAGCGGCAGGCAGGGCGCCGCGACCATTCGGTGTGATTAACCATTGTGGGCATTCGTTGATTTATCTTGTGGGGTTTTGTGTGGCGCAGTCGCGCAGACACCGGCTCCATGCATTGGACGATGACGCTCCAGCGGAAGGTCAAGCGCGGCCTGCCCGCGTCAGCTCAGCATGGCTGTGAGGGACCATCCGCACGGGGATGATGAGTGTTGAGAATTGTTGAGATGCACTCCAGAGGGGGTTTTCATAGAACGACACCAGCCACTCTCGACTGTCGAGAGAGCAGATGTCCTTTTCAGGAAGACACAAGGCGATGTGGTCTGACAGGACGACATCATCCGGTGTCTGTCCTACACGTCTCAAAAAATGCTCAATACCTCCCTCATAAAACCGCATCATGGAGAAGACGAGATGGTGTCGTATGCAGAAAAATCCATGATTCATCTGGAGGAGCTGTGATGTGGACGGTCGGTTTCCTGATGACATTCTCCACGTCCGCGTCCGCCCAGAGCAGCTTCGAAGAGATCGTTCGTGATGCACGCACCGACAGCCCCACCGCCCAGATGAGCGCGGCTGATCTGGACATTGCACGTCACCGAAAGGGGCGGTCGGTCGCTCGGTTGATGCCGCAGATCAACCTCTCTGACACCCAGACGTATCGCGTCAACAACCCGGACCGATACTCCTTTGGATCGGATGAGGAGCCGGACTGTGAGGATGACCCGACGAACATCTTCTGTCTCCCGCTCGCCATCACCGACGGTCAGATCACCCTCCCTGAGAACACGCTCTCCAACATCCTCAGCCTCTCTGGGACGCTGCCCATCAGCAGCGGCTCCATCACCAACGTCATGCAGCAGAACCTGTCGAAGCAGAAGACGCAGGTCCAGGTGGACGCACAGGATGAGCGCCTCGTTCAGGACCTCATCAACCAGTATGCAGAGCTTCAGTACTCGGTCGGCGCGCTGATCATGTACGAAGAGAGCCTGATGTTGGCTGAAGAGACGCTGCGTGCGGTGGAGGGGCGGCGGGACGCGGGAGAAGCCACCGCCCTCGACGTCGATCAGGCGCAGCTGGATGTGGATCAGGCCGCGCTGTCCATCGCACAGATCGAGCGCTCTCTGCCCAACACCCTGGACCAGCTCGCGCTCACCAGCGGCCGGCCCGCAGAGCAGGATGTCCGCGTCTGTCCGTTCTCGGACAACATCGACACGGGCGGTGAGTCGCTCGACCTCGCGCGGGCGACCAGCCTGGAGTCGGTTGAGCTCGACCTGCGAATGGATACGCTGGACCGAACCAGCGCGCGTCTCGATATCCTGCCGACGCTCACCTTCATCGGGAGCCTCTCGTACTCCGGCAACGGTGAAGACTTCCAGTCGCTCTCTGATAGCTTCATCTACGACAACTGGTACGTGGGCGCCAACCTGTCGATGACCCTGTTTGATGGCCTCAATCGGCATCATGTTCGCCGAGAGGCCGTCGCCAGCCTGGAGAAGACCGAGATCGAGGTGGAGACCGAGCGCCGCAGCCTTGCGCTTGAGGATCAGAAGATGGCCCTGGATCTGAGGGATGTGGCCGAGGACCTGGACCTGTCCGCGCGCGCGGTGTCTCTCCAGGAGCGCGAAGTCACGGCGTCCCGCTCGCTCTACTTCGACGGCGGCGCCACCACGTTTGACATGTATACCCAGTCCCGTTCGATGCTGGAGCAGTTTCGGCTGCAGTACCTCGGGCTGCAACGTCAACAGCTTCAGCTCACCGCGCAGCGGTGGATCAAAGCCGGCCAGGGTGACGCGCTGCTGGAGACGCTCTTCGCACGCGAGCGCGCCCACGCCGCCGCGATCCAGTGTCGCACGGTCTCTTCCCAATGATCGATCTCCCCGGAGCCACTATGCACGTTCTCATCGGGCTGGTCCTTCTGGCCGGCTGCAGCAGCGAAGAGATCCAGGAGACACCGCCGTTGGCGGTTCAAACCGAGCGGGTCACCGCTGAGCCGATCTCTGATCAGATCCTGACCACGGCCGTTCTTGAGGCGGAGATCTGGCAGGCGCTGTACTTCCAACAAAACGGCATCGTCGATCGGATCTCGGTCACAGAGGGCGACACGGTCCGTCAGGGGCAGCAGCTGTCTGCGCTCGACCTCGACTACCAGAACAATCAGGTGTCGCTGTATCGGGTCCAGGTGCGCAGCGCAGAGCTCGACCTCGCCCAGGCGCAGCACGACCTGGCGCAGGCCCGGCGCGTGGAGGCCAGCGGCGGCTACTCCCCCGAACAGGTCTACGACAAGGAGCAGCGGGTCGAGGAGGCAGAGCTGAACCTTCGGAAGCAGAAGCTCTCGCTGCAGAGCCAGCTCATCAAGCGCGACCAGATGACCCTGGTCGCGCCCTTCGATGGCCTGGTATCCGAGATGAACGTTCATGTGGGGGACAAGATCCGCGGAGACGTCTCTGACCCGGACAACGACACCAACACCCGCCCGCCGATGGTGGTCTACCAGCCCGGCCGCTTCACCGCGCGCATCTCTCTGCCGGAGGGCCAGGCCCGCCGGATCTCGGTCGGGGACGCGGCCCGCATCTCGATGATGGAAGACGCGACGGTCGCCTTCGACGGCGTTGTCGACTGGATCGCGCCTGCGGTGGACCGGGACAACCGGACGGTCGCGGTTCGCATCACCGCTGCGCTCCAGACCGATGACCCTGTCTACCAGCGGGTGCGAGACGGCTCGACGGCGCGTGTCGTGTTGAGCGCGGCCACAGCGGGCGTGCAGGATGTGCTGACCGTGCCAGAGCGCGCGGTGGTCTACTCCAATGACCAGGCCTACCTCTTCCTCACCGACGGCGATGTCGCCCAGAAGGTCGCCGTGACCCAGGGGCGGATGCGCTCCGGCCGGGTGGAGATCCAGGACGGCCTCACCGAAGGCGCGCAGATCATCACGTCTCAGGTCTACACCCTGACAGACGGTCAACCCATTCGCCTGGTCGGGGGGACGAACTGATGAGCTCACCATCTGATCCCCGACCGACCGGCCTCGCCGGGTTGTTAAACAGCATCCACCTCGCCATTCTGCTGGTGTGTGCGCTGGTGGGGTGGGGGCTGTTCAGCCTCTATGAGATCCGCAAGGAGAGCTGGCCGGACGTCGAGATGCCGCTGGGGCTCGTCAAGATCATTTACCCCGGCGCGCCACCGGACCTCGTCGAGGCCGAGGTGACCAACATCGTCGAGACCCACCTCAAGGGCCTGCCGGATCTGACGAGCCTGAAGTCCAGCTCGATCCAGAACAGCGCCCTGATCCTCGCCGAGTTTGACCTTGATGCGGACATTCAGGAGAGCCTCGACGCGTTGCGCGATCGGGTCGCGGAGGCCGAGGTGGACCTGCCCGATGACGTGGCCAGCGTCTCGGTCCAGCAGATCGGAACCAGCAACCAGCCCATCTACGCCTTCAGCCTCTCAGGCGAGTTCCCGCCCGAGGTCCTGCGCCGCTTCGCCATTGAGCTGCGCGATCGCCTTGAAGGGATCGAAGGGGTCAGCGAAGTCCGGATCAATGGCATGCGAGACGAGCAGCTCCAGGTGCTGGTTCAGCAGCAACCCCTCGAAGAGATCGGGGGGACGTTGTCCGACGTGGTCGGCGCGATCCAGAAGTCGCAGACCACCACGCCGGTGGGGCGGCTGCAGTCTGAGGAGCGCAACTTCTCGCTGGACATCGATCGCGTCGGGCTGGATGTTGATAAGCTCAATCAGCTGATGGTGCGCGCGGCGGCGACCGGGGACAACGTGCCGTTGTCGAGCGTCGCGACCCTGAAGCGGGCGTTGTCCGAGCCGACCGAACACACCCGGCTCATCCGACACACCGAAGAGGGCGTGCTCGCGGGCGACGCCATCTCGTTCGAGATCTTGCGGCAGCCGGGCGCGGACGTGCCCAAGGTGGTGCGTCGCGTTCGAACCGAGCTGGACGCAGCGAAGAAGGAGCTGCCGCCCTCTCTGAGCCTGACCGTCACCGCCGACACCGGCCAGGAGATCATCGATGGTTTGGCGATGCTGTTCTCCAACGGCGCGCAGGCGGTGCTGCTGGTCTTCATCATCCTGTTTCTGGTCCTGGGGGTCCGTGAGTCGATCATCGCCGGCCTCTCGATCCCGTTGACGTTTCTGGCGGTCTTCGGCGTCCTGTATCTGATCGACGAGTCGGTCAACAACCTCTCGCTGATGGCCCTGGTCATCGCGCTGGGCCTGCTGGTCGATGACTTCATCCTGATTATGGAGGGGATGCACGAAGAGCTGGAGCACGGACAGCGTCCGCTGCAAGCCGCAGTCAATACGCTCCGAAACTTCGCGGTCCCCTCGCTGTCGGGCAGCTTGACGACGCTGGCGGCGTTCTTCCCCATCGCGATGCTCGGCGGGACCGAAGGAAAGTTCATCCAGGTCATCCCGCTGACCATCTGCATCTCGCTGATCTCCAGCTACCTCGTCTCGATCACCATCGACACGTCCTTCGGCGCTGCGGTGCTCAAGCATACCAGGCCGAATTTTCTGACCGCTCGGGTCAATCAGCTCTTCGACAGCGCGGTCGCGTACTACGAAGAGCGCATCTTCCCCAGGACGCTGCTGACCCGCGCTCAGCGGCGGATGGTGCTGGGCGTGACGACGTTGACCTTCGGGATCTCTTTGGTGGCCGCGACCCAGCTGCAGTCGATCCTGTACCCGGCCACCGACGAGTCTCAGCTCGGCGCCTCCCTGTCCTTGCCGCCGGGCACGACGTTGGCGCAGACCGAGGCGCTGATGGCCGACGTCGAGGCGCTGCTGGCCGGCGACCCCGATATTCAGCACTTCACCCTCGTCGCCGGCGCCAAGAGCGGCCTGGCGATGAGCGGCCCGGAGTCGTACCTCGAGCCCTTCCAGGGCGAGCAGCTGCTGGGCGTGACCATGCAGCTGGTCGACCAGAGCGAGCGCGAGGCGCCCTCCTATGATCTCGCCGAGACGTATCGGGACAAGCTCGTCGCGCTGGGCAGCGCAGACGTCGAGATGCATCAGATTCGGATGGGCGGTGGCAGCGGTGCGCCCGTTGAGATCGAGATCGTCGCGCGCTCTGCGGAGCGCGCAGAGGCGATCGCCGACGATGTGCGCGCGATCGCAGAGGAGGTCGAGGGGCTCATCGGCTTGAAGGACACCCGCAAGCCGCACCAGGGCGCCTTCCGTTTCGAGCTGTCCGAAGACGCGCTGTCGTTCCACAACCTGGATCGGGGCTCGGTGCTGCAGTTCCTCTTCTACGCCATCAGCGGCACCACCGCCGATACCGTTTATGAGAACGGCGACGAGGTGGCGATCGAGGTCGGCTACGACTGGCGCGACGACGGGACGTGGAACAGCCCGGAGCGCATCGAGGATGTGCTCTCCCTGAAGGTGCCGGGGTTCTTTGGCACCACGGTCCCCCTGGCCGGCATCACCGACGTCGAGCTGAAGAGCGCCCCGATCGGCATCAACCACACCAACCGCCGCTACGTCGTCACGGTCAGCGCGGACGCCGTGGGGTCGCCGGTGGAGGCGGCCGACACCATCGAAGCCCGCCTCAAAGAGAGCGGCGTGGTCTTACAGACCGGCGAGGCCATCAACTTCTTGGGGGACAAGGCCAGCTCAGCAGAGACCAACCAGGAGCTGGGGCAGGCGTTCCTGTTGGCGCTCGCTCTGATCTTCTCGATCCTGGTCGCCCAGTTCCGTAGCTTCACCCAGCCCTTCATCATCCTGATCACCATGCCGCTGGCGATGACCGGGGTGTTTCTGGGCTTTCTGGTCACCGGGATCCCCCTCAGCTTCCCAGCGATGATCGGCATGGTCGCCCTGGTTGGCATCGTGGTCAACGACTCGATCGTCCTCATCGACGCCATCAACCGTGGCCGGTGGGAGGACGGGCTGGAGCCGATCGCGGCGGTGCTGCAGGGCTGCGTCAGCCGGATGCGGCCCATCATGGTCACCACAGTCACCACCATCATCGGCCTGATCCCGCTGGCGCTGACCGATCCGGTCTGGGAGGGCCTGTGTATGGCCATCATCTTCGGCATCTCCCTGGCCACCATTCTCACCATGGTCGTCATCCCGGCCATCTACCTGACCCTTGCGCGCGCCGGAGACGCCGCGCGCACCCCCAACGCACAACCCCGAGGAGCATGAACGTGCCGAACTCTCTGACCTCTCTCCTGAAAATCGTGATGCTGTCGATGATGATCAGCTACGGCGCTCCCGCCCTCGCTGCCGACTTCAGCGGTACGTGGATCCTGGATCTGTCCGCGTCGGACTCCGTCGAGCCGCTGCTCAAGGCGCGCGGGGTCAGCATGGTGAAGCGAAAAGCCGCCGCGAGCATGTCGGTGACCCGGATCATCTCCCAGTCGGGCAACTCCATGACCGTCAACACCGTCACCTCCGCGAAGAACGAGACCAAGACCTATCAGGTCGACGGCCAGACCCGCACCGTCTCTGGTGACCAGGGCAGCGCCGACATCAGCCATCGCTGGGACGGCGAGGTGATGATCACGACCGCGCAGTCTGCAGAGGGCACGATGACCACCCGCCGCACGATCTCAGCAGACGGCCGCACGCTGACCGAGCAGTTGACCTATAAGGGCTCGGACGGCAGCCCTATCGTTGTCAATCGCATCTACACCAAACAGTGATGTCATGAACGCTCTCCTCTTGATGCTCTTCAGCAGCGCGGCGATGGCACAGGATCTGTTCCGGGCCTCGTTTGACTATGCGCCGCCTGCAGGCGTTCAGGCGGAGAACGTCTCCGGCGATCCCACGGCCCGATTCATCGCGTATGACATCGGCCTGCTGACGCCGCCCATTCGGGTGATCCCCGATCGCATGCTCTGGATCAACGGCGTCTCGTTCTCTCAGACCAACTCTCAGATCTTCGATGCAATCGGGTTGAACGATGAAGACGGGGAGGTGAACCTGTACTCCATCACCCTGGACATGTTCTTCGCCGCGTCACTCAATGAGAAGTGGTCGCTGTTGGCGGCGGTGATTCCGGGTATTCATGGCAACCTGGTCGATGGACTGAGCGGACAGGACTTCCTGATGCAGGGCTTCATCCTGGCCACGGTGAAACTCAACGAGCGAATCGCTCTGGGCGGCGGCGGTGGATACGCCAACCTCTTCGGGGTGCCGCAGCCGCTTGCGCTGGTGCAGTTCACCTACAAAGGAGACCGGTTCAGCGCGGACGTGCTCCTGCCGCGAAACGTCGATCTCTGGTATGAGGTGGTCGATGAATCGTGGTTTGTGGGGCTACAGTCCGAGATCGCGGGCGGCTACTATCACATCGCCCCTGAACAGGAAAACAATCCCGATAATGTCTTCGTCCAGTACAGCGTTGGGACGTTCGGACCGTCTCTTCAGAAGGCGTTCGGACCCCTGAAGTTGACCGCGAACGTCGGCTGGATGGGCTTCCGCCGATACAATGTGATTCAGAACGATAACCCGGACCCCTTGTTCGAGTTCGAGCTTGATCCCGCATTGAACGCCAGCATATCGCTGACCATCACCCCGCCGCTGCCCAATAGCACATCTGCCCAGTGAAGGATGAAGGACAGTGGCGAAAAATGAAAACAGGACACCGCTCGGTATCCCGGTTCTTCCAGTGATGTACAACAGCGCCGGACTACGGGGCGGCGTTGAACTTCGCGACGATGTCGGCGAGGGCTTCGCTCTGTGCGAGCTTGAGGGTGTAGCTTCCGTAGTTTCCGCCGTGGTCGAAGTTGCAGGTGGTGCCGTCGGCCGAGGTGTAGGCCTTCCAGGTGATGTATCCATCGGTGCCGGTGAAGTCGCATCCGTTCCAGCCGGCGAAGGTGTAGTTGGCGTCGGGAATGGCCTTGATGGA
>JBCBLB010000433.1:0-8474 GCA_038520555.1 Myxococcota bacterium
CCAAAGATATCCATTTTCGTAATTAAAGTTGGATACAGCACCGAGTTTTCACGAATCTCATGCGACCAGCGATCAGGTTGACTGTGGGGGATGCCGTGGGTGGCCGCGTCCAACAGCCCGGGGTTCAATCTGCCCGTTGGCGCGCCGCTGAGATCCAGGTTTAGCCGCGCGCTGCTTCCCTGCGCGCCCATCACCAGCTGCTGCATGAGCTGAAGCGTCGGCCCATGGAACAGCTCACCGGTTTCATAGGGGGAGGGTGAGACCACCGCGCCCGCCACCGGTGGAAGCGGTGGTGGCGGGGTCAGATAGGTCCCGGTGACGACATCGCCCAGGGCGACCAGCTCCTCACCGCCGTCCGGCGTCGAAGCGAACAGGCGCGCCTCGCCCTTCGCCGAGATCTCCCGGCGCAGCGTGCGGGGGCCATCGAAGTCCACCCACTTGCGAACCCGCACGTTGCGGAGCCCGATCACCGTGCCGGACGCAGCCCCGGCCAGCAGGTCGACCATGGACATCATCGGCAGCGCGGCCCGCTGAAAGGTCGGGCGGTGGTCGCTCAGCCAGGCTTCCGCCTCGGGATCGTAGGTGACCCGGTCGGTGGCATCGCCGGGGACGATGCGCATGCCCATCTTGTGGGTCTCGTAGATGCGCTTGCCGTCTACCCACAGCGAACCTTCCGCGATCGCGTAGGCGCCGCGATCGTCCCGGCCGATCTCGGTGACCTCCAGGGTGCTGGAGATCACCTTGTTGTGGGGCACCACCTGACCGCGGTACTTCCAGGTCATCTCCCGATCGACGGCGATGGACTCGAAGCGGGGATGGTCGATCCCCTCGGCCATGTCGCGCTCGAGCATATAGAACTGGAGCAGCTGGAGGAGCGCCTCCAGGCCCAGCGAGCCCGGCTGGACCGGATCCTGGTAGAAGTGCGCCTTGAAGAACCATTCGTCGGGGTCGACGTCCTTCTCAGCGCGCAAGGTGCCCAGGTTTGCCTCTCCGGCGTCAGGCCAGTAGCCGGTGACCCGGTCGATCATCAGCAACATCGGCCGGGCCAGTCGCGGAGCGCCGCCGCAGTACCGCTCCGGGCGAGCGGTCAGATCCACCTGGAAGCCGCTGTCCTGGGTCAGGATGGCGCGCTGCGCTGCGGTGGTCGGTAGGCCCGCCTGGTTCTCGAACGCCTCTGGTGGGAAGAAGCCGAAGACGGTCTTGAGATCATACACCCTCTCGTCGCCGATATAGCAGTCGACGTCGAAGGACTCGATGATCATGCCCGCCGATCGAGAGATGCCGGTGATCTCGACGACGGTGCGCAGGGTGCCGGCGTCGGGGGGGATCTCTTGGAGGATCGTGCCGGTCCCATCCAGGTTCCGGAACATCAGATCGCGATCGACGGTCAGCGCGCTGCCCACGGCGCTGGCCAGCCAGCCACACGGCTGTAGGGCCGCCTCCAGCAGCACCGCGAACGGCATCGTCGGCGCCCCGTTCTCTGTGAAGTACCAGGACTCTGGCGGGATGTCGTACTCCAGCTCGATGACCACGCCGGTCTTGAACCGGTTGAGCGCCCCCTCGATCCGGGTCACCCGGCTCATGAAGTGATACGGCGGGCCGGGCAGGCGCGCGACCTTCCGGGTGCCATCGAACACCGAATACATGCTGCCGAATGCCTTCGACGGCCGGCCCCAGGCGCAGGCCATCAGCGACGCATAGTCGAAGGGGAACCCCTCGGCGTCGGTGGCCACCGGCTTCGGCTCCCGGTGGCCCGCCAGGAGCTTCGGCATCGCCGTCATCGGCCAGTCCGGCACCATCTTCAGGCCCATCCCGCGGGCGTGGAAGGCGCCCAGGCCGTCGACCGTGCACAGCAAATCCGCGAACAGCGTCGGCTCCGGCCCACCGATGACCTCTTCGATGAACAACTCATAGACGAGCGTCTTGGACGCCGGCGTGACCTGGCCCCGGCACCGCAACGGGTAGGGGATCCCGGTGACCGGCTCAAACCGCCAGCCGTCTCGGGTCAGCGTGAAGCCCAACGCCGCCAGATAAAACGCCATCGCCTGCAGGCAGCCCTCGAACATCAGGGTGCCCGGCATACATGGGTCGTTCTTGAAGTGGCCGTCGAAGTACCAGTCCTCTGGTGAGAGATCGACCTCTACCTTGAGATATCCACGACCCCACGGCCCACCCTTCGGGTCGAACACGGTGACGTCTCGCATAAACAGCATGTCCCCGGATTGAATCCGCGGCGTCAACGTGTGGGTCTTCGCGAGGTAGAAGTCGTCGCCGAAGCACGCCCAGGGGCGGCCCTCCGCGAAGGCGGCGACCTGGGCAGCCGTGAAGGCGCGGCGGGTGGTGAGCTGCTCTGGCGCATCCATTCGGGCGTCTTGACGGATCTCCTGCGTCTCCGGCTTCCAGAGGATGCCGGCCGAGTCGTCCAGCTCCTGCGTGGTGAAGAAGCCGGCCTGCCCCTGGCGGACGGTCAGGGCGGGCTCTCCGTTGATCCGGCAGTCGTAGTGGAAGAAGAACAGCCGCACAGGGCCCTGGGCGGCATGGCCGTCGACGTGGATGTCGTAGCAGAGCGTCTCGCCCGGCTTCGGCAGCGCGCGGTGGTACATCAGCTCGCAGCCCAGCAGCCGGTAGGCGCGCTCGCCCTGGTTCAGCAGGTCGATGCCCAGGTAGCTGATGAGCATCAGGTCTGCCTGGCCAGACTCGATCATGATGCCCGCCGGCATCCGCCCCCGGTTCAGGTACCAGCTGTCCCAGGTGACGTCGGTCTCCGTCCAGATCGTGCCCTTCTTCATCGAGCCCGGTTCGGCGTCCAGCCCCGTCATCCGGTCCGCCAGCAGCAGCGGCGGCTCCGGCATCCGAACCTGAAGCGCAACCGAATCCTGTGGCGTGAAGACCGGCCCGAAGATCTCGGAGATGTTCCCAGACGCGTGGACCTTCAGCTGCGCTCGGTTCAGCGTCATCCCCACCGGCGGCGGCGCATGCGCCGCCACCACATGACCCCCACCCGAAGGCGTGTTCACCGAAGGTTTCTGCGCTGCGGGCTTCACCGGTTGCTTTGTGACCGGTAACGGGGATGGCCGGGGGGCCGGCTTCGGGGTGGCGCGGGCATGGAGGACCGGCTGCGATTGCAATTGCGGTCGTGGGGTGAGCGGAGGCTGGGGACGAGGCGGAGCATGGACGCCGTTGGTCACCGTCGGGTGCGGCGGAGCAGTCGGCATCGTCGGTGTCACGGTGCGACCCTGTGCGGCCTGGAACAACGTCATCATCATGTTCTGCCGCATCTTCAGGAAGCGGTCATGGGTGGCGCTCTGCTGGTCGAGGAACCCGCGGTGGAGTTGAGCGACCCGCTCGACCTGGGCCTGATACCGCTGATAGATCGCACTCATCCCAGGGACCGCTGCGCGCGGCGGTGTCGGCGCCATCGGTGCCTGGGGCGGGACGACCGCAGCCTGTGGCTGTGGCTGTGGTGAGGGCGTCATGGCGGGCGGCGGATCAGAGAGAACCGACGGCAGCCGCGGCGCAGGCGCCATCGTCCAGGTCTGTCCGGCGTCCAGGTTGGGGTTGGCGACGGCTTCGACGTCCAAGATGGGGTTGGGCTCGTTCTCCACGGGACTCTCCTCGGGGAGCGGGGGCAGATCAATGGAAGCAGGGTGCGCCAGGAAGCGCAGCGGGTGCTGTGGCGTTGGCGGAGGCGACAGTGTCTTCGATGTGGCTGTACGACCCACGATCCAGCGAGATGCATCACCTGTCATCGCGTGGGCATCGACCATCAGCGCGTCCGCATGCAGCGGCGCCCCGCCCGGGCGGCGCCGATGGTAGACACACAACGCCGCAGCGGCCAGATCGAGCAACCCCGATGCTGCGTGGGCATGGCCGAACCGATCGCTGACACTGATCGGAGGAGCGCTTGCGCGTGTGCCGTCGGTGCGAAGAAGGCCGAAGATGACATCATCGTCTCGTTCTGCGTCTTCACGGCGTTTGAGAATCACCGCCACGGCGGCGTCACCCGCTGCGGGGCGGCTGGAGAGGAGCGTGGCAGCGGCGGCCTGGTGCACTGGCTCACAGCTCATATCGACGGCGCCAACCATCGCGGCGTCCAGTTCGTGATCCTGTAAGGCGTTGCAGGCGACGTCGAGGGCCACGAGGCCGGACAGCTCTTCGGCCGAGATGGTGCAGCTGGGCCCCGCCAGATCGAATTGGCTGTTGAGCCGGTTGGCCGGGATGTTCGGCATCGTGCCCAGGACCCCGGCAGACTTCAGGACCGGGACGAAGCCTTCCCGCGCCGCATCGCGCCATGTCTCGTCGGCCCCCAAAGACCGCGCCCAGGTCGCGGTGCGCCAGCGGGCGCCGTATCGAGCGACCTCCGCGTCTGCGCCCATTCCGATGAAGATCCCGGTCCGGTTTCGGGGGAGCGCCGAGGCCATGGTCGAGATCGCTTCATCGCCGGCCCGGAGCATCAGCAGCTGTTGGCCGAGGGCGCGCTTGAGGTCATTGGGGGGGAATCGCAGCCCCTTGAGGTCCAAGGTCACCTGCGCAGCGTCGCGGCGTAGGGGGCCCCCGTTGAACAGAGCGTCCTCGAACGCGACCCGATCTTCACACGACCCGGCCTGGACACCCACGGCGACGATGGCGATCTCTGCGGCCCGTCGGGGTGCCGGGTGCGCCGCCAGCCGTGGCGCCACCTCGGGGGACTCGATGATCAGGTGGGCGTTGTTGCCGCCGAAGCCGAACGCACTGATGCCCGCGAGCCGCCGCCCGGTCCATGGCTCGGGTTGGTGGAGCAGCCGGAACGGGGTTCCCTGCAGCGCTGCGTTTGGATGCTCGGCTGCGTGGAGCGTGGGCGGCCGAACCCCGGCACGCATCGCCTCCATGACCTTGATGAGCCCGGCCACGCCGGCGGCTGTGATCAAGTGCCCGAGGTTGGACTTGAGCGAGCCGAGCGGCAGCCCGGCGTGGCCTGCGAACACCGCGGCGGCGCTTCGGATCTCAGTGGCATCGCCGACGGGGGTGCCCGTGGCGTGGCATTCGAGGAGCGTAACATCGCGCGGGTCGATGCCTGCGACGTCGTAGGCGGCGCGCAGGGCGCGCCGCTGGCCCTCTTCCGCGGGGGCGAGCAGCCCACGACCCCGCCCGTCGTTGGACAGGCCGATGCCCCGGATCACCCCATGGATACGATCTCCATCATGGAGCGCATCGTCGAGCCGCTTGAGGACAATGAAGCCCGCGCCTTCGGCTGGGACCAGGCCGTCGGCTTCCGCGTGGAAGGGGCGGCTGCGGCCCGTCTGGCTCATCGCGTTGAGGGCGCAGAAGCCGACGTGGATGAACAGGTCGTCGCAGCTGTTGACCGCGCCCGCAAGCATGACGTCGGCCCGCCCATCGTGCAGTCGGTCACACGCCAGCTTGATCGCATACAACGCGCTCGCGCATGCAGCGTCCAGGCAGAAGCTTTCGCCGCCCAGGCCGAGGGCCTGCTTGAGCAGAAGGGCGGGCAGGCCCGACATGAAGCGGTTCCGCGGGTCGGGCTTCGTGATGCCCAGGCGCCGAAGGGCATCCGCGCCCCAGGCCTGCTCGAGCCAGGTGGCTTCGGCGAAGTGGGACAGACCGGCGGAGGGGAACGACAGGTTCCCGAAGATCGCCCCGGTGCGTCCCAGGGCCGCCGGTGAGGTCATGTCGTCGAGGGCCTGCCGAGCGGTGTGCAGGGACCATTGGAAGATCGGATCGAGCGGCGCGATGTCCGCGCGGGGGATCTGGAAGCCGTCAGCGTCCAGATGGAAGTCCCGCACATAGCCGCCGCGATCCGACCAGGCCCGATCGGCAGAGCGCCTGGGATCCGCGCAGAGGATGTCTTCTGCGGCGAGCCCCCAGCGGCCGGCGGGGGCGCGGCTGATGAGATCACGGCCCTGGTGGACGGCGTCCCAGAGCGCGCCGGGAGAAGACGCGCCAGGCAACAGGCAGGCGCGCCCGACGACAGCGATGGGCGAAAACAGAGCTGGGGCAGTCATTGTAACTCAACGGCGAGGAGGACGGGGCAGCAGGTGGGTCTCGACGGCCTGCAAGGACGCGAACGGTCGCCCGTCTGCGTCGAGGAAGACCATGTCTGCGACGGCTTTGCCCTTGTTGACGCGGCGCCCGGTGAGCACGCAGCGCATCTTCCCACCAGGAGGTGGGGCCCAGGTGCGGACGGCGCCGATGCGGGTGGGCAGGCTGGCGCCGCCCAGGATCCGCGCGGACCACAGCAGCGCGAGCTGAAGCCCCCCGTCGAAGGCGGCAGCGTCGGTCTGCCAGTCCTCGCGAGGCCAGCCGGCCGATGCCAGCCCGCCCATCGAGGCGATGATCCCCTCATCGGAGACCCCCTCGACTTCGTCGATGACCTGGAAGTCCGGGCCATGGAAGAGCACATCGCCGTCATAGATGCGGTCTTGAGACCAGGGCTCCAGCACAGGCGTCGGAGCCCCCGCGATGGGCGTCGGCGCCGCGGCGCGAAGCTCACCGGTGGCGGTGTAGTGCAGCGCGCCCTCTGCCCCGCGCAGCTCCAGAGAGACGACCACGCCGTCTCCGTTGGAGAGCTGCTGACAGCGCAGCCGAAGCAGGTCGCCGCCCTGATCGAAGCGCTCCAGGCGGATCCCCCGCATCACCTGGATCTCTGAGAGGCTGATGAGACGGAGGTCAGGACGGAACGCACGGGCCGCCCTGGAGAACCACTCGACCGCCAGGACCACCGGCAACACCGGTGTGCCCTGGATGGTGTGGGCGGCGAGGTACGGGTGGGTGGCCCGGCTCACGTTGACCTCGAGCAGCAGGCTGCGAACGCTCCCGTCTGACAAAAGCGCCTCCGGCCGCGGCTCGCCGCCCAACGTCACCTCGACCTGGCCATCATCGCCTTCCCGGAGCTCATCGACGAGCATCTGCGCGCCCGCATCCAGGGGAATCAGGACCACGCCCAGGGCTTCGAAGCGCGCCTTGAGCTGTGGGCTGACCATGCCGCCCTCCCACGGGCCCCAACCCATCGAGCGGACCCGACAGGACGGACCGCGACGGCGAGCCTCGGCCTCCGCGACCTTGTTGAGGACCTCGTTCGCCATCGCATAGTCGCTCTGCCCGGCGTTTCCACAGCGCGCAGCGACCGAGGAGTACAGCACGATGGCCTTGAGCGGGTCGTTCGCTGTGGCGTGGAGCATGGCCTTGAGGCCGTTGACTTTGGTCTCAAAGACCCAGGCGAAGTCCTCAGGGGACTTGTCGGCGATGCGCTTGTCGGCGAGGACCCCTGCGCCGTGGATGATCCCGGTGATCGGACCCCAGGCGCTCCGAACCTCGTCGAGGGCGGTGTGCATGCCACTCTCATCGGTGACATCGACAGAGACGTAGCGGGCGTGACCGCCTGCGGCCTGGATGGCCGAGAGGGTCTGACGGATCTCCCGGTTGGCGAGGATTCGCCTGACCTGTCGGCCCAGGGCGGCCGGGCGGGGCATCTCACCGGCCGCACGCGCAGCGTTGAGGAGCGCGCGCTTCAGCGCTGCGTCCGTCTTCGCCTGTCGGCAACTGGCCGGTTCGTCTTCCAACGGCGTCCGCCCAAGGAGGACGAACTTCGCCCGCGTCGCCTGGGCGAGCGCGACCACTGAGGCCGCGGTGACGCCGCGGGCGCCGCCAGAGACGACGACCACGTCCTGGCTGCCCAGCAGCATCCGGCCACGTGGTGTCTCCGTGCGGTGGTCGCGGAGGATCAGGCGCTGCCCGTCGGCGCGAAGGCCAACCTCTCGATCCGGGCCGCCGTGGAGCAACTCCGAGGCCAGGGTTTCCGCAAGGGCTTCCGGACTGCGACGTCCGCGCTCGAGGTCGATCGCCTTGACCGATGCGTCCGGCCACTCCTGCGCAGCGGTTCGGGTGAGGGCGGCGAGACCGGCCATCCAGGCCCGCTCCGGCGGGAAGCCGGTGAGGCCGAACGCCCCACCCGTGTCCTGTACGGTCACAAACAATCCACCAGACGATGCAAATCGGCTGGCGACGGCGCGGGCCGCTTCGAAGGCGGTCTGGTTGATGGCGGCGGTGGGCGCCGGCTGGAGGCCACCCAGGAAGATGACCGCTTCCGCTTCTTCAGGGACTTCGGCGACCAGCCGCGCGGACACGCCGCGACGGCCGAGCGCATCGACCAGCGCGGCCGCGATGCCCTGGCCGTCGTCGGTGATCACCACCCGCTGACCATCGAGCAGACCCGGCATGGTCAGACCGATCTCAGGTGCCTCGACCGCCAGCAGGCTGTACCGTCCAAGGGTGGCATGCGTCTCTGCGGTTTCGTTCAGACTGGAATGCGCCGACCCCCCGTTTCCGGATGCCGGCGCGTAGTCATTTCCCGCCTGTTCCCCCATATACGCAACGATCTGACCGAGTGTCTGGAGCGAAGCCATCGCACCCGCATCCACCTCAGGAAGCTCCGGTGCGCGCTCCTGCATCTCAGAGAGGATCTCGACGCGCTTGATGGA
>JBCBLB010000780.1:0-4238 GCA_038520555.1 Myxococcota bacterium
CGGTATTGTACAGCCGGCGGCCGGTGTAGTCTCTGGGGAACGGCAGCCCCTCCGCAGCGAGCATCCCGGCCAGCCGCGCCGCCGCCTCGGCCACGTTGATTCCACGCGCAGACAAGAACGTCATCGCGTCCCGCCCCTCCTCCGGGGTGTCAGGGCTCAACGGAAAGTGGACGATCCTGGCTTCTTTGGCCGGATCGGCCATCACAGATTTCAGCCGCGCCCACCCCAGATAGCACCACGGGCAGGCATAGTCAGTGAACACAATCACCGGTTCAGACATCGATTCTCCCTTGCACTCCAGGGGATAACCGAGCGGACTTCTGCGTCGATTTACCGGGCGTTTACACCAGATGCCCGGAGCGCGCGTACGATCTTCTCGTCTGCGTCGGAGGGTGAGATGAAGACACGTCGAGAGATGCTGTCTGGGCTGGGGGCTGCGCTCACGGTGCTGGGCTGCGGCCGACCAACGCGTGGTGCGCCACCAGATGCCGCGGCAGACGCCTGCCGGTTTGAAGGACCGACGCCGCACGCGGTGACCGGACCGTTCGCCCCAAAGGCCTTTCGACCCATTCTTCGGGATCGCCCCAACCCGGGCGCCATCACCCCCACGCCTGAGGTGGACTTCGATCTCACGACCACCGCGGGGCGGCCTGGCGTGGCCCGGGGACAGGTCGTGGTGATCGTGGGGCAGGTCCTCGCGCCCAACTGCCAGCCGGTCTCCGGCGCGGACCTGCAGCTCTGGCAGGCCGACGCC
This sequence comes from Myxococcota bacterium, assembly GCA_038520555.1. Taxonomy (GTDB): domain Bacteria; phylum Myxococcota_A; class UBA796; order UBA796; family UBA796; genus JBCBLB01. Next base: position 755 of record JBCBLB010000780.1, read on the forward strand.
GCCGGCCACTACAACCACCGCAACGAAGGCGGCCGGGTCTCCGCCACGGATCTGGATCCAGCGTTCGGATACTGGGGCAACGTCCAGACCGACGCGGACGGGCGGTTCACCTTGAAGACCATCGTGCCCGGCGCCTACCCGGCCGACGACGGATGGTGGCGACCGCCGCACCTGCACTGGCGCGTCGCCGCCCAGGGCCTCGGCCAAATCACCACCCAGAGCTTCTTCGACGGCGACGTCCTCGACGGGATCAAGCAGATCCGGGCGTTGAACCGGGACGACCTGATCCTCAACATCCGGGAATCGTTCGCCCGGTCATGGCAGCGCGAGCATCTGCCAGACGCCCGCCGCCGGCTCCGCGAAGAGATGGTCGCGAACTTCACGGCCCAGGAGGGGATCCCAACAGGGACCCTGATCTTCCACCTCGGCTGAAACAGATCGCCTCAGGGTGCAGATACACCGGTCCGAAGAGGCGGACGGATGCTGATCCTGGGAGGCGAGGATGACGCATGCACGACGGCAGGTGCTGGGCCTTGTGCTGTTGGCGGCGATGGCGTTCCTGATGACGCGGCTGTTCGCCGACAAGACAACGACAGCGCCGACGCCTGCGGTCCCCGAAGAGACCCAGGGCCGGTAGTCGGACGTGAGTCGTCAAGAGTCAGAATGCGGTAGAGTGCGGATGGAGCAGAGCTGGAGTTTCAATGAAGGTGCGACAAGCAAAATCCACAGACCTGGCGCGGATTGTTGCTTTGGGGAGAGTGTTTCATAAGGAAATGAGCCATTATCTAGACGTACCGTTCGAAGATGAGAAAGCGTTCGCATATGCTGAAAATTTTGTGAGACACCCTGAACACTTTGCCTCTGTTGCATAGACGCAAACAGGAGAGGTTTTGGGGTTTATGTTCGCCTACTTAACAACATTTGCTTTCAATTCTCTCAACGTCGCACAAGATGCCGCACTGTATATCCTCCCACGATATCGGGAAACTGTCGGGGGAGCGATGGTCGTGCTCACACGATAGAACCGGTCCTGCGCCCCAGGATGCTCAGGGGTGTGGTTGCCGGCACGGGCGCCCCTGGCAGTGATTCTGGCAGTGATTCTGGCATTGGGCATTTGGGGCGCGGAAGAATACCCCATCTGGGGGACGAACCGATCGGTCATGCTGAGTAGGGTGGGAGCGCATCAGGAGGAAGAAATGCGCTCACGATATCTCTGGTTTGGCCTTGCGAGCATCGCATTCGCCGGTGTGGCGTCTGCAGGCAACAGCAACGGAAATGGCAGCGGCACGGTCGAGTCCGCTCCGGTCGACGCCTGGGGTGCGTTTACCTGTGAGTTGTTGGCTGATGGGGCGCTCCCGCCGCAGACGGTCCCCGAGCAGATCGAACGCGATCGCCAGCTTATGCTTGGACAACCGGCCGCGGATGGCTTTCAACATAAGGTGATCCCGGTCTCCTTCTCGGAGGACGGGGTCAACCTTCGGACGGGTGGCCGGTACCTCTTCGACACCTACGCCCAGGCGCGCGCTTACGAACGCTTCGTCAAAGAAGACTTCGTGACGGAGGACGGCATCCAGTTCCTGGATCGGGATCTGTTTTTGGAGAATGACTGCTATTCGCACCTGGTCATCGGGGCTCAGGAGACGGCCGCGGTCTTCAACGCCGACGGGACGACGAGCCGTGCGGCGGTGCGCCTGGAGCGGTTCTCGGTAGACTACCCGTGGTTGACCTGGTTCTACCTTTACTTCGCATGGCCAGAGCTTCGCGATGAGGCCTTGTCCCGTGATGTGAACGCGATCTGGCTGCTGTTCAACCCGGAAGCGGGGCTGGTGACCATCGTCTCCTTCCGCGATCGGGTGGACCCGAGCTGGGAGAACCCGCCGGTCTTCGACTTCGACGGGGCAGACTGGGCGACGCTTGGCGCGCTCGCCGGGATGGATCCGCTCGGCGACGTCATCAACCCTGGCAGCTGGGCGGGGTGGTCATCGGTCCTCGATCGATCGGACTTTGCGCTGAACGTCTGGCCGGCGTTCGTCCCCGGCGATCAGGGTGAGCCGTCACAGTGGCCGAACAGCGGGCCGTTTTTGTTGCCGACCTGCGGCGACAACGTCTGTGCGCCGTCCCGCGGCGAGGACTTCGACAGCTGCCCGGCCGACTGCACGGAGACCTGTGGGGACGCGGTCTGTGACGGTGACGAGAGCGAGACGCTCTGCCCTGGCGATTGCGGTCTCTGATCGGCTCTCTTCGGGCCGACGCGATACAAAGTGGCGGGTCGGGGAATGGATCTGAACACACGCATCGATGATGTCCTCCGCGCGGCGCGCGCGGAGGAGGCGCTGGGCGCCTTGCTGGGCCTGGTCCAGCGCGAAGTTCCCTGTGTTGGCGTGATGCATTACCAATACACAGACGTTGGGATGCAACCGGTGCGGGGTTCGCTCGCGCCACTCTTCAACGGCGTCGACGCTGCGCTGTTTACGCCGGCCTCTGATCCCACACATCGGATCGGCGCACAGTTGACGCCCCGCCCACGGATCGTCTGCGCCACCTGCCACCCCGTCGCCCGACCGTTCGACCGGAGCCTCGCATATGACGTGTTTTACCGGTCGCATCAGCTCCGTCACTTGACCTGCCTGTGGTTGACGCGGCGGCCCTATGCGTCGCCGGGCTTTCAAGGGCTCCTCATCGCCCGCGCGCCGCAGCAGGGAGAGCTTCGCCCCGACGAGATCGCGACGCTTCAGGTGATGCTGCCGGTCCTCGTCGCGACGACGCCGCCCATGAAACCGCCCGCTCCGGCAGCGCCAGGGGGGGTCCGTTTCGATCCCGATGGCAACCTGCGCGAGCCACTGGACGCCGTCCAGCAGGCCACCTGGAAGCAGTGGGGGCTGTCTGCCAGAGAGTGCGTCCGCATCACCCAGGCATGGCCCTACCCGCTCGGGTGGTCCCGGCGGCTGATACCCCACCCGCGGCGGCGCGCGGCGCTGGAGGTCTCGATCCGACGGCAGGTCGATGGCAGCGGTGAGCTGACGCTTCATTCTCCACAAGATGCCCGGGTGTGTGAGGCGCTCCGGCATCATGGGCTGACCTTCTCAGAGATGATCGTCATCCAGGCGCTGGCAGACGGGTTCGAGACCGACGAGATCGCCCAACGCCTGTTCATCTCCACAGGCACCGTGCGCACCCACCTCAAGCGGGTGTTTCGCAAGTTCGGGGTCCGCTCACGCGTTCGGGCAGCCCTGATGATGCAGCGGCTCTTGCTGTCCGTCGATGGGGAACAGGGCATCAACAGGGAGCGTCGACTTCGAAACCCCACCCCCTGAAACGAGAACCTCTCTGCGGGGCGGCCGTTCCGCACTAAACAACGATGAGGAACAGCCCATAGAACAGGGAGTCAACGATGATTGAAAGCTTCGCAGAGAGGTTCTCGTTTCAGGGGGTGGGGTTTCGAAGTCGACGCTCCCTGTTGATGCCCTGTTCCCCATCGACGGAC